>JAKPSR010000115.1 GCA_029571425.1 Spirochaetota bacterium
AACCACGACGGGAACGGCTATCGCGCTTGGGCCGGAGAGGCCGAGGAGGGCACGGGTCGCGGCGAGTGCTTCCTCGTCTCCTCGCTCGCCATCCCAGGCGTTGACGAGAATGGCGGACGCCGACCCGGGCGAGGCCCGCTCGAGATCGGCGGGGTTCGTCGGATCCCCGCCGACGGCGACGAGATCGAGCTTTCGCCGGCCGATCGCGGCGGCGGTCGCCCGCTCGATCTCATCCCGATCCCGAGGCGAGAGGATAACGACTTTCTTCCCCCGCGCCAGCTCCGTCTCGGTGAACTCCTCGAGAACGACGGGGGTCGACGCGGACCACCCGACGATCAGAATGTGTCCGGTTCCGGCGAAACGGTTTGTCGACACGTGCGCACTCCTTGCCGCGCGGCGCAAAAAAAGGATGGCCGCGCGAGCCATCCTATTATACCCCGAGATCGGGGTACGGTGAGAAAGAATTACTTCGGGCCGTCGGTCGGTTTCTCGGCGTCCGCTTTCTTGTCGGCCTCGGCTTTTGCCTTGACCTGGACGATAGCCTTCTTTATCTGCGCCGCGCCCTGGTTCTCCGGGTCGGCGTTCAGGGCCATCTCGAGCCAGGCGACGATTTGGTCGGTCGGGACGGAGCGCGACATGGCGTACATATACGCGCACATGTACCACGCTTCCTGGGTTTGCGCCGGGTTTAGTGTTCCCCCCTCCGCGATCGTCTTGAACCGCTCGCCCGCCTTGGCGTGTTCGCCTTTCTTGTAGTGCTCGATCGCGTCGAGGTAGGCGACCTGCAGTTGGTATTTGCCGCGAAGCCCGGCCGAGCCGTCGGCGTCGAGGTCGGGAACTTCACGTATCAGGTCGACATACCGCTCGCGTTGGGAAGGATCCGCCGCCTCGATGAATGTGTCGATGTTTTTCGCGCGTTCGGCGCCCTTTGATTTCTCGATCTTCCTCTTGAGGCCGACGAGTTTTTCGCGGGCGTCCATGAACGAGGAAAGAAAGTCGGCCATCGCCTCCACCGTCCGTATTTCCTTCGGGATCGTGCTTGACCCGTAGAGGTCGCCTTCCGCCGTCGCGAGGACGACATAGGGAAGAGCCTTTACCCCATAGTCGGCGGCGGCCTTTTGCCGCGTCTCGTTGACCTCCGCCGTGATCGCGGAGTCGTCGCGGAGTATGTCGACGTTGCAGAGGACAAAGTCCTTCGAGGTCGTCTTGAAGAACTCCTCGGTGAAGACCGAGGCGGTCATGTCCTTGCTTTGGTCGTCCCAATCGGAGCCCGTGAAGAAAATCGCGAGGTCCTTCTTCGTGCGGTCCGCGAGACTGCTCGCCTCGTCGACGTCGGTGATCCAGCCGGTTTGCGCCTTCGCGCAGCCGCCCGCGAGTAAGGCGAGAAGGGCGGCAAGGGCCGCCAGTCGTTTAGTCATAGTCACTCCCTTAATGAAACGTTACGAGAAATAGCGGACGCCCGCCGCGAAGATGTTCTGGCAGAGATCGCCCGGGATGTTCTTGAGAAGGGCAGAAGAGCGGCCGCCCGTTCCCGCGTCGATAGCCCGCTCGCTGTGTCCCATTTTGCCGAGGACGCGGCCGTCGGCGCTGGTCATCCCCTCGATCGCGTACGCGGACCCGTTCGGGTTGTCCGGTTCCGCCGTCGCGGGCCGCCCATGCTGATCGACGTACTGGGAGAATATCTGCCCCTCATGGAAGAATTTCTCGGCGAGATCGGCTGTCATGACGACCCGTCCCTCGCCGTGCGAGATCGCGATGGAGTGGGTCGAGCCGGGCTCGAGTCCAGGGCCCCACGACCAGGGCGAGAGGTCGGAGACGACGCGGGTTGGCGCCATTCGAGATATGTGGCGGCCCACGGCGTTGTAGGTCAGGGTCGGCATCTCGGCGGCGGGGGGCAGTATCTTCCCGTACGGGACGAGGCCGACCTTGATAAGGGCTTGGAAGCCGTTGCAGACGCCGAGGACGAGGCCGTCCCGATTGTCCAGCAGGGACATGATTCCGTCGGCGATCTCGCTTTCGCGCAGGATGTTCGCGATGAACTTTCCCGAGCCGTCGGGCTCGTCGCCGGCGGAGAAGCCTCCGGAGAGGGCCAGTATCTGCGCGCGGTCGATGAGGGCGCGCAGCTCGGCGAGGGACGCGGCGAGGTCCGCCTTCGTGCGGTTGCGGATAATGGCGAAGCGGGTATCCGCCCCCGCGAGGTCGAAGGCGCGCGCCATGTCGTATTCGCAGTTGGTGCCCGGGAAGACGGGGAGGACGACGAGCGGTCTCGTCGCGCGTGTGGCTCCGCCGGCAGGTCGGTCGCGCGCGCGCGTCGCGTCGCGATCGGCGCGATGAAGGGCATGGGCCCAGTTCGGGTAGCCCGCGTCCGGGATGCGTCCCGACGTCGGGGGGAATACCCGCGCGAGCGGTTTCTCCCAAGCGAGCTGCGCTCGGTCGAGGGGGATGGTATCGACGCCGACCGAGATGACGGGATCGGCGATGGTCTCGCCGACGACAAGAAGCCGGGAGGCCGCCGCGCTGCGATCCGCGAGTTGATCAGCAGTGGCATCGATCTCCAGGATGAGCGAGCCGTAGAGCGGAGCGAAGAGGGCGGCGTGGGAATCTACATCGGCGCTACCCACAGCGCGGCCCGCAGAGTGGCCCGCAACGCGGCCGAATACTGCCGGGAGGTGGATCGCCGCGAGCGCCGCGGGATCAAGTCGCGCGCCGACCCGGTTGCCAAAGGCCATCTTCGAAACGGCGCAGGCGATGCCGCCGGGCCCGACGGGGTATGCGGCGCGGACGGTGAGCTCGTTCGAAAGGGCAAGGACGCAGGCGACGTTCTCGCGGAATGCCTCCCAGTCAGGGGTGTCGTCATCGAGCCAAGGTGCATGAACGAGGACAAGGGAGTGGCCGGATGCAGTAAGCGAGCCTCCGCGGACTCGGGATTCGTCCGTCACGGCGACCGCGAATGAGACGAGCGTGGGCGGGACGCGGAGCTCGTGGAAAGTGCCCGACATGCTATCCTTCCCGCCGATCGCGGGCACGCCAAAGGCGGTTTGCGCGCAGAGGGCGCCGAGCAGGGCCGCCGCGGGTTTGCCCCACGCTTCCGGGCTCGACACGCGCTCGAAGTATTCCTGGAACGAAAGGCGCGCGGTCCGCGGGTCGCCGCCGAGGGCCAGTATCTTGGCGAGCGACTCGAGGACGGCGTATTGGGCGCCGTGGAAGGGGCTCCAGGTGGCCGCTTTCGGGTCGTAGCCCATCGTCATCAGGCTTACCGTGGAGGTTCCGCGGCCGATTCCGACGGGAAGGCGCGCGGCCATTCCGCACTCGGGGGTAGATTGGAAGGCGCCGCCCATCGGGAAGAGGACGCTTCCCGAGCCAATGGAGCCGTCGAAACGCTCGGTAAGCCCGCGTTGGGAGGCGACGGAGAGGTCGGCGAGGGCGGCGAGCCAGTGGGCCTCGAGGGACAAAGGCTTGTCGGCGGGTTGTTCGTTCGTCGAAGCCCCCGCGATCCAATCCCAGCGGGGACCGGGGGCGGTAAGAATGGCGCGCGCCGAGCGGGTCGCCCCGGCGGTGTCGAGGAAGGCGCGGTCGATGTCGACGATCGTCTGGCCGCGCCAGCGCATCACGAGCCTGCGCGATTCGGTCACGCGGGCGATGACGGCGGCGTTGAGGTTCTCGGCGGAGGCGGCGGCCGAGAAGGCGGCCGCGTCGCGCGCGCGGACGACGACGGCCATCCGCTCCTGCGATTCCGAGATCGCGAGCTCGGTCCCGTTGAGCCCCTCGTACTTGCGGGGTACGGCGTCGAGATCGATGTCGAGACCGCCGGCGAGTTCCCCGACGGCGACGGCGACGCCGCCCGCCCCGAAGTCGTTGCAGCGGCGGATCAGGCGGGTAACCGCGGGGTCGCGGAACAGGCGCTGTATTTTCCGCTCCTCGACCGCGTTGCCCTTTTGAACCTCGGCGCCGGCCGTCGTGACCGATTCCGCCGTGTGCGCCTTCGAGGAGCCCGTCGCGCCGCCAATGCCGTCGCGGCCCGTGCCCCCGCCAACGAGGATCACGAGGTCTCCCGGCTCGGGTTCCTCGCGAACGACGGAGGACGCCGGCGTCGCCGCGATGACGGCGCCGAGCTCCATTCGCTTCGCGAGGAAGCCGGGGTCGTAATACTCGACGACTTGGCCGGTCGCGAGCCCGATTTGGTTTCCGTAGGCGCTGAAGCCGGCCGCGGCCTCGCGGGTCAGCTTGAGTTGGGGAAGCTTGCCCGGGATCGTCTTCTCGATGGGGACCGTCGGGTCGCCGGCACCGGTAACCCGGAGGGCTTGGTACACCCACGCCCGGCCCGAGAGGGGATCGCGGA
>JAKPSR010000116.1 GCA_029571425.1 Spirochaetota bacterium
CGTTCCCCCACTTCGCGAGCGGAAGGACGACATCCCGATGATGATTGCCTCGTTCGTCAAGGAGTTCGCCGAGGAGAACGGGAAGTGGATTGAGGGGATCGACCCGAAGGCGCGGTCGGCCCTCTATGCTTACGATTGGCCCGGGAACGTGCGCCAACTTCGCAACTGCGTCGAGAGCGCCGTCGTGATGAGCTCGAGTCCCGTCATCACCCTTGACGACCTCCCCCCGTCGATACGGCCCGGCGAGGAGGCCCCGTCGATACACATCCCGGTCGGGGCGACGATGGCCGAGGCGGAGAGGCAGGTTATCATGCAAACCCTCTCGGCGAACGCCGGGAACAAGACGAAAACGGCCGAAGTTCTTGGGATAGGGCGGAAGACCCTGCACCGAAAGCTCGACGAGTACGGCGCTGACGCGGGGAAAGCGGGCGAGGGGAGCGAGGCTGATTAATCGATGGAGCCCGTGCGGTACCACCGGCTGATTCGGGCGTAGGCGTCGTTGAGGCGGGTCGAGACCTGGGTATGGCGTGCTTGGGCGGCCGGGTCGCCGCTCGCGGTGTCTGGATGGTAGCGCTTGAGCATCCCCTTCCACGCCGCCTTGCATTCGGCGAGGGTAACGCCGGGCGGTAAGCCGAGGACGCGGAAGTCCTCTACGAGCTCGTCGGGAACGCGCACTCGGCGCTCGGGCGCGGTATGTCGCGGGGGAGGGGTTCGTTCCCGCTCGTTTCCGGCCCGGCGCGGCTTCCCGGCGTGGGGGTCCCAGGTATCGAAGGGATCCTCGTCCGAGTTGAGCCGGTCGCGGATTAGGTTGCCGAGCCGGTCGAAGTAGCTGTCCATGCCGTGACTATATACCGTAAAAAACCGCGCTGGCAAGACAATACCCTTGCAAAACGCCAGACCCTCAAGTACACTGGTTATATTCGCGCATCCGGGAGACAGTGGCATGAAAATCAAGAAAAAGACCTTTGGCGTACTCTCGAACGGGCATAAAGTGTCCCTTTTTACCGTCTCGAACGGGGAAATGTCCTTTTCGGCCACGAATTACGGTTGCACGATCACCAGCATCAACCTTCCCGGCGCCGATGGCCTTCCCGACGACATCGCCCTTGGGTATTCGACGCTCGAGGGGTATACCCGAAACCCGGTTTTCTTTGGCTGTGTGGTCGGACGGTTTGCGAACCGGATTAAGGGCGCCCGCTTTTCCCTGGCGGGCAAGGACTATACCCTCACCTCGAACGACAAGGCAAACTGCCTTCATGGCGGGAACCCGGGGTATCACAAGGCCCTTTGGAAGGCCGAGCCATTCAGCAATACCCGCGAGGCCGGCATCGTCTTTAGGCGAACCAGCCCTTCAGGCGAGCAGGGCTTTCCGGGAAACCTGGAGATGCGGGTTTCCTACAGCCTAACCCGCGAGAACGACCTCATCATCCGCTACCACGCGAAGGCCGACGAGCCCACCCCGGTCAACCTAACCAACCATACGTACTTTAACCTCGCCGGCCACGCCTCGGGCTCGGTCGACGAGCACCAAATACAGCTTTTCGCGGACCGGTACGTACCGGTCGACGCGGAGGCGATCCCCACCGGCGAGCTTCTCGAGGTCGCCGGCACTCCCTTCGACTTCCGGAGCCCCAAGCCCATCGCCCGCGACCTTGAGCGGGTTCCGGGCGGCTTTGACCATTGCTGGGAGATCAACCGCGTCGGCGACGCCCTTAACCCCGTCGCCGGGGTCTACGAGCCAAAGACGGGTCGCGCCATGACCGTCTACTCGACCCAGCCCGGCGTGCAGTTTTACTCGGGGAATTTCCTCGCGGGCGAGATCGGGAAGGACGGCGCGTCCTACGGGAAGCGCGCCGGATTCTGCCTCGAGACCCAGCATTTCCCCGATTCCCCGAACCGACCCGATTTTCCCGGATCGGTCATCCTACCCGGAGACACCTATCGCCACGAGACCGTGTGGCATTTCGATTTCGACGAGAGGTAATTATGGACGTGCAGTTGCAGGAGCTGGTGAACAAGATCAAGAAGGACGGGGTCGAGACCGCCGAGGCACGCGCGAGAGAGATCGTCGCCGAGGCCGAGGCGAAGGCCCGGGATATCATCGCGTCGGCCCGCGCCGAGGCAGACGCCGCCGCGCGGAAGGCCGAGGACGAGT
>JAKPSR010000121.1 GCA_029571425.1 Spirochaetota bacterium
GCCGCGAGGGGAATGCCCTGCGAGACGAGGCGCCCGTGGCCCGTGAAGCGCGCGGCCAGGGGCGCGCGGAGCGCGAGAACGGGAAGCACGGCGACTGCCGAGATCGCCAGGATCTTGAGGGCGTACAGCGCCCCTGAGCGAAGCACGCGCGCGACGTCGACGGTGTCCTTCCGGGCGAGGAGTATGAAGAGTATGACGGTGTTCGCCGCGCTCGCCAGGCTGAGCGCGAGAGCGATGCCTCCGCCGCGCATCGGGGTGACCAGGGCCACGGCGAGCGAGACGTTGACGGCGAACGAGAGGATGCCCGCGAGGGTGGGGGACTTCGAGTCGCCCTGCGCGTAGAACGAGGGAGCCACAACCCGGTTAAGCGCGATGAAGAATAGGCCTGCCGCGTGCCAGACGAAGGCGTCGAGGGTGAGCCGTACCGACTCGTCCGAGAAATTCCTTCCCTTAAAGAGGAGCGTGATGATTCCCTCCCCGCAGGCGAGGGAGAAGAAGGTAACCGGGATCGTGATGAGGGCGATGCTGTTCATCGCGCGCGAGAGGAGCCCGTTGAACGAGCCCCAGTCCTCGCGGGCGGCGTGGCCTGATAGGTCGGGCAGGATCACCGTCCCGATCGTGACGGCGAAAATCCCGAGGATGAGTTCCTGGAGGCGGAGTGAGTACTGGAGGCTCGACACGATTCCCTCGCCCGCGTTCCCGGCGAGTGCCGAGGAGACGAGGTCGTTGATCTGGTAGGCCGCCATCCCGATGATCGTCGGCCCGATTAGGCGAAGGACCGCGCGCGTACCGGGGTCGCGAAAGGCCCGCGCGATCGGGGCGAGCGAGAAGCGAAAACCGAGGCGGAGGACGAAGGGTAGCTGGAATAGGGCCTGGGCGACGCCGCCGGCGAGGACGCCGATCGCCATCGCGCGCGCCGGGTTGCCGGTGATGGGGGCAAGAATGTAGGTAAGCCCGATCACGAGGCAGTTGAAGAGGATCGGCGTGAAGCCCGAGGGCGAGAAGACCTTCATCCCGTTCAGTATTCCCTGGAGGAAGGCCGCGATCGAGATGATCGCGAGGTAGGGAAACATGATACGGGTCAAAAGGACGGTCTCGCCGGTCGCGGTCCCGAAGAGGGGAACGATCAACGGGGTCGCCGCGATCCCGAGGACGACGGTGGCCGTCGTGGCGAACGAGAGGACGGTGAAGGTGGCCGAGAGGAACTCGCGGGTTTCCCGCGCGTCGGCGCGCTCGAGGTAGCGGCGGAACGTAGGGATGAAGGCGACGGACACGCTGTTCTCGGCGAAGAGGCGCCTGAGAAGGTTCGGTATCATGAAGGCGATCGAGAAGGCGTCCGAGAGGGCCGAGGTACCGAGAAAGGCGGCTTTAGTCATCTCGCGGACGAGGCCGAGGACGCGAGAGACGAGGGTCAGGGCGGAGAGTCGGGTGCCGCTTCGAAGAAGGGATTGGGCCATGGGGAAGGATATCACGGACCCGGCGCTTTGGGAACGCCCCGGTCACGACGCCGACGCCGCTTGAAGTCGGGGGGCATTCTGTGAGATTATAACGATATATGGCACAGACACGCATACTCCGCGTCGGTATCGACGTCGGCTCGACGACCGTGAAGGTTGTCGCCCTCGGTATCGGAGGCGAAACGGTTTATAGCAAGTACGAGCGACACCGGGCGGACATCCGGAGCACGATCATATCAGTCGTCGAGCAGGCGCTCGACGCCATCGAGGCCGCCTCAGGCGGCGACGAGGTCCTGTTGAGCGTGAAGGTCACCGGGTC
>JAKPSR010000142.1 GCA_029571425.1 Spirochaetota bacterium
TGCTATTCGCGCGCCCCCTCCGGCGCCGGAAAGACGAGTTTCGCGTCCGCGGCGGACGCGGCCGATTACATCCTTCGCGAGGCGAACGTGTCGACTGTTTCCTGGGACGAGGCCGGGCCGTATCTTCGTTTTTCGGTGACCTTCGAGGCGACGTCAGAAAAGGAAGAGGAGCGCGTGATGCGGGATCTCGCCGTTAGGCTTCAGAAGCTTGATTTGCGGTTCGGGGCGGCGTCATGAACGAAACGTCGTGCATACGCGTCGAAACGGGTGGACCAGTTTCGGCTAACGAGGTCGTTGAGCTTTTTTCCGCGCTTGACTGGTCCTCCGCGCGATTTCCTGAGCGGCTTGGAGCTGCGCTTGCGGGCTCGCACGGCGTGTGGACCCTGCGCGACGGCGACCGATTAGTGGGCTTGGTTACCGCGATCAGCGACGGGGCTATGTGCGTCTACTTTCCATATGTCGCGGTCCATCCGTCCTATCAGGGAAGGGGCTGGGGACGCAGGCTCATGGAGACGGCGCTCGCGCGGTATCGCGGCTTTCATCACGTGGCGTTGATTTCCTATGGCGACAAGGCGGGCTTCTACGAGCGAGTGGGCTTCGAGCGGGACTGCGAGAAGGCGGTTCTATTCGCGCGGGACGAGGCCAACGCCGATCGCGTTTAGTAGTTCGAGGAAATCGGCGGGGAGCGGCGCCTCGACTTCGATTACCTTGCCGTCGATCGGATGGGGGAAGGAGAGTCGCGCGGCGTGGAGCATCGCGCGTGCCACTCTTTGTCCCTTAAAACCCTCCGGGCCACCGTAGAGCACGTCGCCAAGCAGCGGGAGGCCGAACGACGAAAGATGCACGCGGATTTGATGCGTGCGCCCGGACAGGGGAAGCGCGAGCACGCGGAGGAAGCCGGGCCCGCGCGCGAGCACGCGGAAGTCGGTAATTGCCTCGTCTCCGCCCGACTCGACCGCGCCCCACTTGCCCGCTTGCCCCTTCGGGCTCACTCGCGCGAGCCGGTTTCGCACCGAGAAGGTTTCCCCGACGTTCGGCGCGGTGCCCGCCTTCACCACCTCCGGCAGGACCGTCAGCGCCTCGTATTCCTTTCGCGCCAGCCGGCCCTCAAAGAGGGCGTGGGCGCCCGCGTTCGCGCGACGATCCTTCGTGAAAAGAATGGCTCCCGAGGTGTCTCGATCGAGGCGATGATGGATGCCGACGTAGCCCCCGCCGAGATAGCGCGCTACCGCCGCCTGCAAATGGTCCCGGCTTGCCAGGGCCGTGGCCTCGGTCGGGAATCGTGCGGGTTTATCGACGACGATGATGGCGTCGTCCTCGAAGAGTATCCGATCGCTCGTCAGCTCGAAGGCGATGTCGTCGTTTTCCTTCTCGTAGG
The DNA here is from genome assembly GCA_029571425.1 of Spirochaetota bacterium. GTDB lineage: Bacteria > Spirochaetota > Spirochaetia > Treponematales > Treponemataceae > Teretinema. The sequence continues at coordinate 1,379 of JAKPSR010000142.1, forward strand.
CGAAACGCTCGGGATCGATGAGCGCGGTGATCCCGTCACCCCGATTGAGGATAGCGCCAGGTCTTCGCTCCTGCTTTCCGTTGACCCGTACCGCCCCCGCGACGACGAGCCGACGGACTTTCGACCTCGAGACCGAGGCCGTGCCGATCGCGCGCTCGAGTTCGGGGGGAAGCGCCTCGCAGAGGAATTCGGAGAGGGGGATTCGGTCGCGGCCGGCGTGGCGGAGTTGGAGCAGAATTCGGGCCATGAGGGGATTGTATCGGGGCGGTTCCGTCGTCGCAAGACTTGACATCGCTTCTGGCGTGCTTTATATTGACTACCATGGTAGTCAATACTGTACAAAAATTGATGGAACTCGGGTTTACGGAGAATGAGAGCCACGCCTGGATGGCGCTTCTTCGCGAAAACCCGGCGACGGCGTACGAAACGGCGCGCGCGAGCGGTATCCCAACGGCGAAGATATACCCAGTCCTCGATCGCCTGGTTGGCCGAGGCATTGTCCTTGAGCTCGACGAGGACGGAAAGAAGCGGTACGTTCCCTGCGATCCCGAGGACTTCCTTGCGACCCAGCGGCGGCGTAATGAGGAGCTGATTGACGACCTTTCCCGCGAGCTTAAAAGCCTTGGCCCCCGGGCCGAGGTCTCGTATATCTGGAATTTGTCGACGTATGGATCCCTCCTTGAGCGCGCCGAGGCCATGATAAAGTCGGCCAACTCGTCGATTCTTATTTCAACCTGGAAGGAAGAGCTTGCCCCCCTCGTTTCCGCCATTCGCCTGCGCGAGCGGGAGGGCGTTCGCGTGGCGGTGGTACACTTCGGCCACGCCGAGGAGCGCGTCGGCGCCCTCTACGAGCACCCGATCGCGGACACGCTCTACGCCGAGCGCGGGGGGCGGGGCTTTGCCTTGATCGTCGACGGCGAAACGGCGCTGATGGGAACGGTAACCTCGGAATTTGAGGCCCAAGGGGCGTGGAGCGGAAATCAAGGATTCGTTCTTCTCGCGGAGGACTACGTGAAGCACGACATCTACATCATGAAGATCGTGAACCGGTTCGACCGCGAGTTGACCGAGCGGTTTGGGGAGGGGTATCCCCTGCTGAGGGACATCTTTTCGGACAAGGAGGCTCGATGATGGCAACGGTATGGATCGACGGCGCGTGGTACGCGAAAAGCGAGGCGAAGGTTTCCGTGTACGACCATGGCCTTCTCTACGGCGATGGGATATTCGAGGGGATCAGGATATACGGCGGGAAGGCCTTCATGCTCGATGGGCATCTTGATCGCCTTTTCGACGGCGCGAAGGCGATCGCACTCGAGATACCGCTTGCTCGCGGGGAAATCGAAAAGATCGTTCGCGAGGGAATCGAGCGAGAGGGCAAGGACGACGGATACATACGGCTGATCGTCACCCGCGGCGTCGGAGACCTCGGGATTAACCTGCGGCTTTGCCCCCGCGCGAGCGTAATCGCCATCTTCGACGACATCTCGCTGTACCCGCGCGAAAGCTACGAGCGCGGTCTCGCGGTCGTGACGGCGCCGACGCGGCGCGTGCAGGGCGATGTCTGGGATCCCCGGGTAAAGTCCCTTAATTACCTGAACAACGTGCTCGCGAAGCTCGAGGCGCAGTTGGCCGGCTGCGCCGAGGCTGTATTCCTGAATCGCGAGGGATACGTGACGGAGTGCACCGGCGACAACGTCTTCGTCGTGAAAGGCGGCGCGCTGAAAACGCCGGCGCCGTGGCTCGGGCTTCTTGAGGGGATTACGCGGAATGTCGTGCTGGAACTAGCTCGCGGGCTCGGCGTGCCGGTCGAGGAAACGACGATGACGAGATTCGACCTTTATACCGCCGACGAGTGTTTCCTGACGGGTTCTGGGGCGGAGTTGATCGCCGTCACCTCGATCGACGGGCGTCGGATCGGGGACGGGAAGCCGGGGCCGCTGACGGCCCGTCTTCTCGCGTCCTTCTCCGAGCGCGTCCGCTCTTAGCGAAGGGCCTTCTTGATGGCCTCGGCGCGATCTGTCTTTTCCCAGGGGAATTCCGGCCGGCCGAAGTGGCCGTACGCCGCCGTCGCCTGGTAGATCGGTCGGCAGAGGTCAAGGGTCTTGACGATGCCCGCGGGCGAGAGGTCGAAAACCTCGGAAACCGCGCGAGTAATCGCCTCTTCCTCGACGGAGCCGGTGCCGAAGGTATCGACCATCACCGAGA
>JAKPSR010000161.1 GCA_029571425.1 Spirochaetota bacterium
CAGGACCTTCGCGACGAGGGCCGTTCCCCCCAGTCGCTGTTCGGCCGGAACCCCTCGCTTGCTATAAAAGATGGATCGCGGGTGATAGCGTACCTATCCGTCGACAGCGCGGACTTCCTCGCGTACAAGGCGAACCGGCAGTTCGTCGACACGATGCGCAGGGCCATCTCCGTGGGCATCCTTATCGCGGTCGGCCTGACGTTGACCGTCTCGATCGTTTTCTCCACCTCGTTCTCGAACGAGACGAAGGCGCTCGCGGCGGGCATCGTCTCGATCAGCGAAGGGGACCGGGACGTCTCGTTCCCGAAATCGGGCACGAGCGAGCTCGCGAGCATCGCGCGGTCGGCGGAAACGCTCCAGCGAAGGCTTGACCGCGAGGAACGGCTGCGCCGCCAGTGGATGCAGGACATCTCGCACGACCTTCGGACGCCGATCGCGGCGATCAAGAGCCAGTTCGAGGCGATGGTCGACGGGGTGCTCGAAACGAGCGAGAAGCGCCTGGAGCGGCTCCTTTCGGAACTGAACCTCGTCGAGGCGCTCGTCCGGAACCTTCAGGAACTCAGCCGCTACGAGTCTCCCGAAATGCAGATTAAACGCGAACCGATACGGTCGCTCGACTTTCTCGACAACATTAAGGAGCGGTTTCACTTTCTCTGCGAGCAATCGGGCATCGCGCTCGAGTGCGTAGGCGAGGACGTCGTCGTCTCGATGGACGAGCTTCTGATGCAGCGCTGCGTCTCGAACATCGCGCAGAACGCCCTTCAGCACACCGAGCATGGAGGGTCCATACGCGTGGCCCTTTCGACCTACTGCAGCGACGTTCGCCTCGCGATCGAGAACACGGGGCATATCCCCGAAGCCGATATCGAGCGGATGTTCGACCGGATGTATCGGGGGAATTCCTCGAGGCCGGAAGGCGGGTTCGGACTTGGCCTGTCGATCGCGAAGGCGATCGTCGACCTGCACGGCGGATCTATCTCCGCCGAGAACGCCGACGGCCTCGCGCGGTTTATCATCGCGCTTCCCCAGGCACGGCTCACCTAGCTTAGGCGCCGTGCGGCGATCTGCGTTTGCCGCCGGCGAGGCAATCCCCGCCGGCGGTACTAATTATTCCGAGGTATCGATTTCGAACACGTTCCCTTGTACCAAGGCGTTCTTCTGGGTAGCGGCAACGGAGCCGTCGGTCCGGTAAAGCCAGAACCGCGAGTTGGCGCCGATGTAGGCCGTAAGATTTTGATTGGCACGGAAGTTGAGCGGATCGGCCCCGTTCATGAGAGTGAGCCGGACCCGTTCCTCGATGCCGTCGGACTCGAGCTCGGCGTGATCGATCTCGCCGGTCGTCGATGAGGCGTTCGACATTTCGATCTGGAGCCACCAGGGATTGGGAGGCGTCTCGGACACATCGTAGATGGTAACGGTTAATGGCCCGGGATTCCAATTTGGGTCGGGTTCGCGGGGCGGGGGCGGCGTAGGCAGGGTAGGGACCGGGGCGGCGGGGAAGCAGGTCGCTTCTTCCGCGCTCGAGAACCCGGCGACGATGCTCGACGCCAATGCCCGGTACTCGAGACTGGCCGAACGGTAGACCATGTTCTGGTAGTTGCCGTTCTCGTTGTACCACATCCAGAATATCCAGCCGGTCCCGCGTTCGTCGAAGGCGTCGATCAGCTCGGCGTCCTCGGCGGCCTCCGGGTCTCCCCAGGTTCCTTCCGCGGCGCACACGTTACTGAACTCGCCCACGATGACGGGCAAGCCCTTGGCGATCAAGGCGTCCAGGCCGGCGTCGACGTTCATGTAGAAATTGCCGTCGTCGTTCGGGTCGCCGGGGGCGCGCCAACCGGCGTACATGTGGATGGAGAAGACGATGTTGTGCTCGGGATCTGCCTCAATCAGCGTTTGCCCATATTGGGTTAGCACCGATATCTCGGAGGCCCAATTGATCGCGTCGATGACGATGGTGTTCTTGATCCCGGCCCTTCGCAGCTTGGCGATGGCGGCTAGGTACGTGTCGCGCCAATTCTCGAGACCGCCGGGAACGCCGTTCTCGTCCGCGACGGAACGGCCCCACTCGTTCGAGATGTTGACGATCACGTAGCGCTCATAGTCCTTCACCCAGGATTCGCCGATCCAAAAATCGACCGCTTGGTCGATCAGCGACGGGCTGTTCAGGCCGGTGGCGTTGTGGTACTCGACGATGGGGACGACCTTATACTTGATGTACTCCTCGACTACCGCCCGACGTTGCGCCGTCGTTGAGCAGACGTACCAGTCCGGGTTGGCTGGATCCTCCACGGGGCCGAAGACGAGGCGCGCCGCGTTGGCGCCGGCCGCCTTGATATACGGGACGGATTCCCGGTTGTCGCTACCGGTGTTCCACCAATGGTTGACGTTCACGCCCTGGATGCGGAACTCGGCGCCATTGGCGTCGTAGAGTTTCGTTCCCGATACGAAAAAGCCCGATCCCGTATTGCTTGCTGGTCGTTCCGCCCTCGTTCTCGGCGGTTTTGGATTCGGTGCGTCCGGCGTACGCGAGCCGCCGCCGCTGCAGGATAGTAAGACCGAAAGACACGCGAAGGTGATTACTGCGTTTTTATTTCTCATCATACAAAGGCTAGCACGGGCTCCGGCGAAAACAACGCGGTAGGCCGCTTTGTTGTTTTTTCTGTATTTCTATTGACAGACCCAAAAAAGAGGTGTATACATTGAATAAAGATTCAATGAACATAGGTTCAATGAATTAGCTTCCTTATTAAAGGATTACCAAGATGAATACACGAAGCGAGCAAAAAGAAAAGAGGCGGCAGGAGATCTTGAATATCGGCCTTGATTTGTTCATTCGCAAGGGGTTTGCCGCCACGAAGATTAGCGACATAGCCGAAAGGGCAAATATGAGCATCGGGCTGTTGTTTCACTACTTCAAATCGAAGGAAGAACTGTACGAAGAACTCATCCAGATAGGGATTTCCGGATCAAAGGCGATCTTGCCCGACGCGGACACCGATCCGATCGCGTTTTTCGAGGCTACCGCGAAAAAGGTGCTTGATTACGCCGTCAATGACCCGTTCACCGCCAAGATGTTCGTTCTGATCAATCAAGCGGAGCACGGCGACGGCGCCAATGAATCGATCATGAAACACCTGCAGCAGGACGAGGAAACGCTCGCTTCCTTCGCGGCGTTGATCGAGGAAGGCCAAAGGAACGGAACGATTCGCGCGGGCAACGCGATGGCGCTCGTGGTCGCGTTCTGGGCGGCGATACAGGGAATTTGCGAGATGATCGCGCTTAACCCGGATACGCCCTGCCCGCAAAGCGAATGGATCGTCGACATACTACGGAGGAAGGAATCATGAACGGAAGAATAGGCGCCATCGTTGTGGCGTTGTGCCTGTTCGTCGCGGTTGATCTTACCGCTCAAGATGCGTGGTCCTTCGCGTTCGGAGGGTTCGGGATGCTGATGAATACCTACCCTGGATCTGACGAATATGACGTCTCCGTGATGCCCGAAGTAAAAATCGCGTACGCGAAGGGCTCCGTCACGTTTGGTTTCTCGCTGATCGACGGAGTTGGCTTTACCTACGCGAACCCCGAGATTCATTTGCTAGTCAGCCTAAACTTTTTTTTAGGAAGCGAGCGGGACAGCGAGACGTACGCCGTGGGTTTTTTCCGAAAGGACCATAGTAACCGAATCGCCCGACGACTGGCCGACACGCCGACGGTATCCACGATCGCCTACGGTGAGCTGGCCTTGGGCTACATGAGCCCCGTGGGGATATTCGGCGCGACGGTCGAGTATCACCCGACGAGCTACGAAGGCGACTCGAACGAATTCTACCATGGCATCGTCTCCTCGGTGTATTACCTGCTCCCGTTCCCCGTTACGGACCGTCTGATGGTAACGGGAAAGTTCGCGGTCGACTTCATGGATGCGCGATATGCCGAGGCCTGGTATTCGCTGCCGGAGGACACGGCCGAATTGGATGCCTTCCGGGCGGAACCGGGAATCAAGGATATCAAGATCTACCTTCGAATGGATTACCTGCTCGCGAAGCACGTCGGCGTCATCGTCCTCGCGAGCGACACGCTGCTCCTCGGGGACGCGGGCAGGACGCCGCTCACCTCCGAGCGGAATCAACTGATGTTCGGGCTCTGCGCCGTGTACAAGCTATAGCGCGCCCGGAGTGCGGCGCGCGGATCCTAAAAGAATCATCTCTATCGATACTGGAGGCGAACTATGTCTAGATCAAAACGCATCCGTCGCGCGGCGCGGTTGCTCATTCTCCCTTTCATTGCGCTTTTATCCGCCTGCGCGGGCCACTCGGCGGCCGACAAGAAAGCGATCGAGCTTTCTTCCGCCCCAATCGCGGAGGACGCGAGCTGGACGACGTACGTGCATAACGCCAAGGGAGACTACGTGTATCCAACGGGCGTGCAGGTTGAAGGGAACCGCGCGCAGGTGAGGAATCCCGAGG
>JAKPSR010000176.1 GCA_029571425.1 Spirochaetota bacterium
ACAGCCTCTCGCCACTCGCGTATCGAAAGTCCTTCCCGAATCCCTACCACGGCTGACCCCGTGCGAAAAGTCCAAGATTCATTGCGGTTTCCCCATTCATATCCGCCCCTACGCGCGCTATCCTCGGATCATGACGGGTACCGTCATAAGGAGACACGCATGAACCTAACGCAGATCGCGGCTTTCGCCGCCATTCCTTTTTTCCTGATCGCCTGCGGGAGTTACCGCGCCGAGAAGCCGACCGCGAAAACGGCGGACCGCGCGTACGTTGGCATGTTCGCTTCCGAGACCGAGGGGGTCACCGTCGGCTACGGCGGCCTCGTCATCCGCACCGAGGACGGCGGAAAGACCTGGTCGCGCGGCGCGAACAACTCGATGTGCCTGTTCGCCGTCGACGCGCTCGGCTCGGGGGTATACACGGCGGCCGGCAACGGCAGCAACGTGATCCGCTCCACCGACGGAGGCAAGAGCTGGGGCCATCTCGCCCGGATCACCGGCGCGCGCGGAAAGGCGCTGTCGTTCTCCGACCCGACGCACGGATGGGCCGCCTCCAAGGCATGGATCGGCGAGACGAACGACGGCGGCAACAGCTGGAAACCCGTCGCCCTTCCCGCCGGGGCGGGCATGGTCGAGGCACTCTCGCAGGTCGCCGACGGCGCCGGTTACCTCCTCGCGGTCACGGGCGAGCTCTTCTTCTCCGCCAACTCGGGCGCTGGCTGGGAAAGCCGGGGAAAGCCCCTCGACGGGGTCGCCGGATCCTTTAGGCCCGGTTTCGGCAAGGACGTCCAAAACGGCGCGATCCGCTTCGCCGGGGAGCGCGGTACCTTCGCCGCGATCGGGATGAACGGCGGGAAGAACATGCTGGTGGTGCGAACGACCGAGGATGGTGGCAAGACCTGGGGAAAGGCCGAGCGCTATCCCCTGACGGGCATGGCCGCCGGCGTCGGGATCGGCCCGGACGGGGCGATTTCCGTCTTCCACTTCGACACCACGATCGCCCGGTTCCACCGATAACCACGATGCGGGGGCGCGTGCGCGACCCCGCGTTTCGCGGTACCGACCACCCCATCAGGGGTGGTTTTTTTACTGACACTCGATCGAAAATGCCGTACAATAAAGATATGTCGGTATCTATGGACGTATTGGCCCAATTCAATCATCTGGAGAAATCAGGGGCCCTCGACGCACTCGCCAATCTCCGGAAGGAGAATCGGGAGCTCGATAAGATCATCGTAGACGCCGCGCTCCTTGTCGCCTATACCAACGTAGACGAGATGCTTGACTTCATCATGGAGCGACTTCTCGACCACTTTATCCCCTGCAACTTGGTGTTCCTAATCCAGCCGCCGCGCGGCGATAAACTCCGCCAATACCATTTCCGCAACCTAAAGAAGGTGGACGAGACCCTCGACCCGTCGTACTACGACACGCTAAGGAACCGGTTCGAGCGCCTTCCCGGGCGGGCCCTGTTCGGCGAGCTTGAGGAGGAATTTGGCCAAGCCGCCTTCGGCGCCGACTTCCGCTCCCTCTCGCCCGAGATCGTCTACCCGATGTTCGGGATCGGCGGGGTGTACGGGATCGCCATCCTCGGAAAGAAGGTCGTCGGCCCCGCCTACACCGATCTCGAGGAGAAATACGTCGACCGGATGTTCCGCTTCCTCTCGGTCAGCATGCAGAACGGCCTCCACTACGAAAGCTCGATCACCGACGCGAAGACGGGACTATTCACCACGACTACTTCATTCGCAGGCTCGACGAGGAGGTCGCGTTCACGAAGCGGCACGGCTCGCGCTCCGGCATACTGATGATGGACGTCGATCACTTTAAGCGATTCAACGATACCTACGGGCACGTGATGGGCGACGCGGCACTGATAGCGCTCGCGGAAAAGCTGAAGCGAAGCACCCGCGCCGAGGATTGCGTCGCCCGCTACGGCGGCGAGGAATTCTGCGTGCTCGTATCACCCTGCACGCCGACCACCCTCTTCGACCTCGCCGAGCGCATCAGGGTCGCGATATCGGAGATTCGCATACCGTTCGCGACCGAGGACCTCTCGATCACGGTGAGCCTTGGCGCCCGGATGATAGAGCCTTTCGACCCGCCGATCCTGCTTGGCGACGCCGACAAGGCCCTGTATCGGTCGAAGAAGCTCGGGCGCAACCGCACGACGATCTTCGCCCAGGGCCTGCTCGAGCGCGCGGTAGCCTGCAGGATACAAAAAGAGCCCTCGGCGGCGGGCGATCCCGTCCCCGAGGGCTCCGTTCGGTAGCGGTGCAACGGCGCGCCGTGGCGCCGCTGCACCGCGCTTAGAAGCCGGGCATCCCGCCCATCATCTTTGCCTGCATCCCCCGATTCTTGGCGAACTTCCGCATCGTCTGCCGCGTCTTCTCGAATTGCTTTATCAGCTTGTTGACCTCGGCGACCGAGGTACCCGATCCCTTCGCGATCCGCTTGCGGCGCGAGGGCCCGATGATCAGGTGGTTCGAGCGCTCCTTCAGCGTCATCGACTGGATGATCGCCTTCTGCGTCTTGAGGCCGGAGGTGTCGATCGCTCCCGCGTCAACCTGGCCCGCGAGCCCCGGTATCATCTCGAGCATCGACTGGATCGAGCCCATCTTGTTGACGCGCTCGAGCTGGTCGAGCATGTCCTG
>JAKPSR010000181.1 GCA_029571425.1 Spirochaetota bacterium
TGCATGCAGTACAGTAAGTAAAAAGACGGAACCTACCAAAAGCTCGCACGGACCTGCGTCGACACCGGCATGGGTATCGAGCGCACGGTCGCCATGCTCCAGGGAAAGAAGTCGGTCTACGAGACCGAGGTCTTTGGCCCGCTTATCGCCTGCGTCGAGGGCTTGAGCGGCGCCCGCTACGGCGCCTCCGAGGCCGCCGATCAGTCCATCCGCATCATCTGCGACCACGCCCGCGCCTCCACCTTTATAATAGGCGATCCCAAAGGAATCACCCCGTCGAACGTCGGTGCGGGATACGTCCTTCGCCGCCTCATCAGGCGCGCGGTTCGCCATGGGCGAAAGCTCGGCATCGAGGGCGCCTTCCTCTCGACCCCCGCGCAGGTCGTCATCGACCAGTACAAGGGCGCCTATCCCGAGCTCGCCGAGAACGCCTCCCGCGTCATCGACGAGATCAAGGCCGAGGAGCAAAAGTTCCTCGAGACCCTGAAGAAGGGCGAGGCCGAGTTCGAGAAGATGCTCCCGAACCTCCTTCGCAACCCCCAGCGCGTCATGTCCGGCCGACTCGCGTTCAAGCTCTACGATACGTACGGTTTCCCGATCGAGCTCACCGAGGAACTCGCCCGCGAGGGCGGTCTTACGGTCGATCGGGCCGAGTTCGACGAGGCCTTCCGCAAGCACCAGGAGCTTTCGCGCGCCGGGAGCGAGCAGGTGTTTAAGGGCGGGCTCGCCGACCATTCCGAGCAGACGACCGCCTATCACACCGCGACCCACCTCCTGCAGCGGGCCCTGAAAATGGTTCTCGGCGATCACGTCGCCCAGCGCGGCTCGAACATCACCGCCGAGCGCATGCGCTTCGACTTCTCGCATCCCGAACCGATGTCGGCCGCCCAAGTGGCCGAGGTCGAGCGGATCGTCAACGAGCAGATTAAGGCCGACCTCCCGGTAACCATGGAGATGATGTCCCTCGAGGACGCCAAGAAGGCGGGCGCGACCGCGCTTTTCGGGGAGAAGTACGAGAGTACCGTCAAGGTCTACACCATCGGCTCGTTCTCGAAAGAGGTGTGCGGCGGCCCGCACGTCGAGCGGACGGGTGGCATGGGGGTCTTCAAGATCCAAAAGGAACAATCCTCGTCGGCCGGGGTCAGGCGCATTCGCGCCGTCCTCGAAAAGCCCGGGGCGTAACTTGGGGCGCGCCCCGCTGTTATAGTATGTACAACGGCCCGTTCCGGCATAGCCGGGGGGCGAGCACGTCGGTAAGAAAGAAGGTATGACATGAAGCGTTTTTTGGGTTCCCTGATTCTCGTTTTGCTCGCGGGCGGCGTTACGCTCGCCCAATCCGAGCTGCAGCCGATCGCGAACGTTAAGCTCGTGAAGACCGAGCCGATCACCCTTCGCCAACTAAAGGCCCGCTGCGAGGTCTTCCAAAAGGAAATCAGGCGAGCGATGAGCGTCGACGAGAAGAAGCAGGTTCTCGATACCATGATTAACGAGCGTCTGGTTGTCCAGGCCGCCGAGCGCGACGGGGTTCGCGTGACCGACGCCGAGGTTAACCAGGGCTTTACCCAGATGATTTCCAATCAGATGGGGAAGAGCCTTACTGAGGCCGAGATCGCCCAGATCATCAAGCAGCAGACCGGCCAGACCCTCGACGAGTACATGAAGGCACAGAACGGGATGACCCTCAACGAGTATAAATCCTTCCTTCGCAGCCAGTTGATCGCCCAGCGTTACGTCATGATGAAGAAAGCCGACCAAGTAAAGAACGCCCCCGCGCCTGCTGACGCCGACATCCGCGCGTTCTACGAGATCAACAAACAGAATTTCGTGATGCCCGACGTCACCAAGATATTCCTCGTCATGGCCCCGAAGGGGGATGCCCCGGCCGCCGCCCAGGCGAAGGTCGCCGATATCCAGAAGCAGCTGAAGGATAAGCCCGCTTCGGCCTCCGAGATTAAGATCCGTTCCCAAGCCGCGGGCTCGGGCTACCAAGCCGGTGACATGTACATCAATAAGGACTCCGTAGCGGCGAAGCAGCTCGGGATCTCGATGGACGCCCTGCTCAAGATCTTCGCGATGCAGAAGAACGAGGTGTCCGACATCACCGAGACCCCGAAGGATTTCCAGTGTTTCATCGTGCTCGATAAGTTCCCCGCCAAGATCCTGGAGATCGGCGACGTCGTTAAGCCCGGCACCACCGTGACCGTTTACGAGTACATCAAAAACAACCTCGTCGCGCAGAGCCAGAGCAGGGCCGTCAATGCCGCCCTGATCGAGCTGATCAACGAGCTTCGCCAGGGCGAGAGCTTCCAGATCCTGAAGTCGGGAGCTGATCTCGAGAAAGCCCTGAGCTGGTAAGCAGATGGCGGGACGAAGAAAGGGCAGAATCCTGGCGTTCCAGGCCCTGTACGCCTGGGACGCCGCGCGCGTCCCGCTCGAGGATCTCCTCGCGTTCACCTGGCTCGAGGACGACAAGCGAGAGCGGCTCGGCGAGGAGGGGATAGCCTTCCCGCGCCTGATCATCGCGGGGACCATCGAGCACATCGCCGACATCGACGCGCGGATACGCGAGAACCTGACGAACTGGGACTTCGACCGACTCAATCGCGTCGACCTCGCCATACTCAGAATCAGCGCTTATTCGCTTCTCTACCAAACCGACGTGCATCCCTCGATCGTCATTGACGAGGCGATCGACATATCCAAGGAATTCGGGTCCGACGAGTCCTATCGGTTCGTCAACGCCGTGCTCGACAGCATTCGCAAGTCGGGCTCGGGGGCCGCGCGCCCGTGAGCCCGTTCCGGCGGGGCGCGCCGCTCGCGCCCCTCGCTCTAATCGCCGGGATACTCCTCATAGCATCGTGTTCGAGACGCGCCGACTCTTTCTCCGCTGGGTTAGCCAGGGTAGACGCCCTCGCGGCAGAGGGCCGCGCTGGCCGCGCCCTTCGAGAGATCAAGCGGCTCGAGTCCCGCGCGTCCTCGTCGACCGACTGGCTGTCGCTTGCGCGGCGCGCGGCTGATCTGGGCCGGCTTGATCGCGCCATCGACACGGTCCGCGCGGGGTTGAACCGAATGCCGGCGAACGTGGAGCTGTCGGCGGCTCAAGCGGGCTTGCTCGTCGAGGCGGGGCGCCTCAGTGACGCCCTGCCGTTCGCTTCAATTTTAAGCGGGACGGCGTACGCGTCCATCGCCGCCGAGGCCGAGATTCGGCTCGTTGGGGAGCGCGTTCCAATGAGCGATGGTTTCGCCGCAACGCCCGAGCGCGCCCGCGCCTTTCGCGAGGCGTGGCTGACGACGGGACGAGACGTCTTCCTCCGCGACGCCGCGGTCGTCTTCGCCGGGCACGGCGACTACGCCGCGGCCCTCGAGCCACTCGAGGCCGCGCTTGACCGGTTCGGCGGCTCGGTGCCCGCCGATATCGCGTACCTCCGTGAACTACTTCTCTCCGACGCGGGGCGGGACGACGCCGTAGACGCCGCCTACCCCGAGGGCACCGCGCCCGAGATACTCCTGCTCGCCGCCGACCGGCATGCTCGCGGCGGCCGGGTGGGCGAGGCGCGCGCGCTTTGGGCGCGGGTCCACGCCGAGC
>JAKPSR010000182.1 GCA_029571425.1 Spirochaetota bacterium
CGCGGTGGCCTTGATCGCCGGACGTTCCCCACTCGCCGCGATACCGGCCGCCCTCCTCGTCGCCTGGCTCCAGGCGGCGGCGGACGCGACCTCCCTCTATTCCCGCGTGCCGGTGGACGTAACCGCCTTTATCCAGGCGGCGATCTTCCTCGTGATCTCGGCGAGAAGCCTTCCCGGCCTCGTCGCACGCTCGCGTCCGCGGGGGGCTCGATATGACTGACGCCCTGTTCGCGATCCTCGCGTCTGCGGCCCCTCTCGCCTTCGCCGGCCTCGGCGCACTCGCGACCGAGCACGCGGGCGTCCTCGCCGTTTTCATGGATGGGGCGATCACCCTTGCGGGCCTTCTCTGCGTCCTCGTCGCCTGCTGGACCGGTCAACCCGCCCTCGGCTTCCTCGCCGCTGCCGTCGCCCTTCCCTTCCTTCTCGCCCTCGTCGCCATCTTTACCGAGCGATTTCGCGCGAATCCCTTTATTACCGGGCTCGCGGCGAACCTCGCCTTCGGGGCGCTGAGCGCGACGCTCTCCCTCGCCGCCTTCGGGACAAAGGGCGTCGTTTCCCTTTCCGAGCGCGGGGTCGACGTCTCGTTCCCGCGAAACCTCTTCTTCCCCGCCGCCCTCGCCGCGGCTTTCGGCCTCGCCTTCGTCCTCAAGCGAACGCCGTTTGGGCTTAGGCTTCGCGCCTCCGGGCCCGATCCCGACGCGTTGCGCGCGCGGGGGCTCGATCCCGCCCGATACCGCGTCGCCTCATGGGCGATCGCCGGCTTCGCGGCCGCCTGCTCCGGCGCCATTCTCGCCTTCGGGCTCGGCGCCTTCGTCCCGAACATGAGCGCGGGCCGGGGATGGACCGCCCTCGCGGCGGTCTACCTCGGTTACCGTCGCCCCCTGCCCATCCTCGCCGCCTCCGTCCTATTCGCCGCTTGCGACTACGCGACGACCGTTCTCCAGGGCGTCGGGGCGGTTCCGTCGACCGTGATCCTCGGTTTGCCTTATGCCCTCGCCCTCATCGTTTTCCTCGCCATTCCAAACCATTCGGGGAAATAAATAAAAGTTTTTTTACATTTTACTTTGTTTTTAAAAGTACTTTGTGTTAGAATGTAAATAGATACTCACGATAAAGGAGTTACCAATGGAAACAGAAATGAACGCGCAAGAACAGATGGACTTAATCGCCCGGATGATCAACGACTCGCGGAGCGGCCTGCGCGAGAGCGGGATCCCGTACGTCGCGTGGGGGGCGGCCGGGTCAGTCGGAACGGCCGTAAGCTACGCGCTTGGGGCGGCGGGACGGGCCGAGCTCATCATGCCCCTCTGGATCGTCCTCGCAGTCGCGTTGGCGGGAGCGCTGCTCGCGCACGGCTGGCTCCGCGCGAACAAACGGGTTCGCCGCTTCTCCACCAGGGTATACGGGACTCTTTGGCTGGCGATCTCCGTCTTCGGGATCGGGCTCTGGATCGCCTCCGCCCTTCCTCAGACCGCCGTGAGCCTCGGGCTATCCCTCGCCCTTATCTCGGGGATGATCGCCGTCGGCTACGCGGTCAGCGCGGTATTGACGGCCTGGCGCTTCCTCGGCATCGCAGCCGTCCTGTGGTGGCTCGGGGGGATCGCCTGCCTTCTCGTCCCAGGGCGTTGGGCTCCCGCCGTAGTCGGCTCGCTCGCCTTCCTCCTCGAGTTCCTGCCCGGCGTCTACATGCTCGCCTCGGCAAGGGGTAGCGGCCGTGAGCGGTGAGCGGGAATTCGACCACCGCGAGATCGACGAAATCCTCTCATCCCGGATCCGGCTCGCGGCGGTATCGCTCCTCGCGCGGTGCGAGGAGGCGGAATTCACCTGGATCAGGGACCAAACGGGGACGACGGACGGGAACCTGGCGACCCATTGCCGAAAGCTGGAGGACGCGGGCTACATCGCGGTCCGCAAGGCCTTCGCGGGAAGGAAGCCGGTTACCTGGTACAGCTTGACGGAGCTGGGCCGCGAAGCTTTAGTGCGGCACGCGCACAAGCTCGCAGCACTACTCAGCGGCGGCGCAGAGGCGACAAAGGAGAGACATGATGAATAACGCATTGATGGCGCGAGCCTCGGTCGCGCTCGCGATCGCCCTACTCACCTCGACGTCCCTCGCGGCCGAGGAACCAACACGGAACGGCCCATCGGCGAGCCTCGGCCTCGTATGGGCGCAAGGCGACTTCGGGTTTCAGGGCTCGGCGACGAGCCCCTGGCTTCTCGGAAACCACCTCGCCTTCCGCGCGTCGGGCTTTTACCACTACCGCGTCCCGAGCGACTGGGAGCCGTATTGGGGCGGCAGGCTCGGCGTCGTCGCGGGGTCATTCATGAGCTCGGCGAACGTTCGGCTCTACGGCGACGCGGGCGTCCTCGTGGTCGCGCCGGGGGACTTCGACGACGACGCGGTGATCTTTGGAGGATACGGCATGTTCGGGTTCGAGTTCTTCGTCGCGGACGCGGGACGGGGTCTCGCTTACTACCTCGAGCTCGGTGCTAACGGCATCCCGGCCGAGGCGGAGGGCGAGGCCGGAAGTCCCCTCTACCTCAATGGGTTCGAGGGGACGGTCGGCCTTCGGTATTACTTCTAGCTTAGGGATTCATCGTGACGATCGAGCCGTCGGGGCGATACTCGAGCGAGCAGAACTTGACGCAGCGCTTGTGGTTGATCCCCTTCGAGAGCTCGCAGTCGTGGTAGAAGAGATACCACTTGCCGCGGTACTCGACGATCGAGTGGTGGGTAGTCCAACCGAGGACCGGGGTAAGGATCACCCCGCGCCAGGTATAGGGACCGTAGATGTTTTTCGAGGTCGCGTACACGAGCTGGTGGGTGTCGCCGGTCGAGTACGAGAAGTAGTAGGTACCGTTATACTTGTGGAGCCACGGGCCCTCGAAGTAGCGGCGGTCGTGGTCGTTGGCCTTGAGCGGGACGCCCTTCTCGTCGACGATCACGAGGTCGCGCGGCTTCTCGGCGAACTCGAGCATGTCGTCGGAGAGCCGGGCGAACTTCGGGCACACGGCGGGCACGTCGCCCGTCGGCTCGTCGCCCTTCGGGTCGAAGGAGCCGGAAACCCACTTGTCCAGCTGACCGCCCCAAATGCCGCCGAAGCCCATGTAGGAAGCGCCGTCGTCGTCGGTGAAGACGCAGGGATCGATGCTGAAGCTCCCCTTGATCGGGTTCGGCTGGGCCTTGAAGGGCCCGCCGGGGTTCTTACCGACCGCGACGCCGATGCGGAATATACCGTCCTTGTCGCGGGCGGGGAAGTAGAAGTAGTACGTGTCACCCTTTTTCGCGGCGTCGGGCGCCCACAGCTGCTTGGAAGCCCACGGCACGTCCCGAAGGTGGAGGGCGAGGCCGAGGTCCTTCGGGGCCTTGGTCATGTCGTCCATCTCGAAGATGTGGTAATCGTCCATGTCGTACTGGTCGCCGTTATCGTTCGACTCCATCTCGATGTCTCGGTCGTGAGACGGGTAAATATAGAGCTTCCCGTTGAAGACGTTCGCCGAGGGGTCGGCCGTGTACATATGGGTAATCAAGGGTTTCTTCTCAAGCATGCTTCGCTCCTTTGTCTTTCATAGTGTAACGCCCATTTCCGCCGGACGCAAGCCAAGCGACCGTTTACGGTCGCCAGGTTCAGTAAGGCCCGAGGATGCGCGCGAGGCGCTCTCGCCCGATGATCTTCATAAAGCTCGCGAGGCGCGGGCCCTGGTCCTTACCGATCAGCGCTTGGTACGCAGCCAGGAACAACGCCTTCGACTCGATACCGAGGGACGTCGCAATACCCTGGCACGCCTCCGTGAGGGCGCGCTCGTCGAGCGCGTCCATCTTGGGCAGGGCCTCGTCGCGGATGCGGCGCACGGCGTCGAGGGCTGGCCCGGAGAGGTCGGCCTTCGACCCGTCCTTGCGAAGGGCGAAGCGGAAGTCCTCGGGGGCGCACTCGGTGATCCAGTACCAGGCGCAGCGCGCGCGGGTCCGGAGCCGCTCGAGTTGGTCGGGCTTTACGTCGGGCAGCGAGGCTATCACGGCCTCGGCGTCCCCATCGTTGGTCTGCAACAGATTACAGAGGTGGCGGAACGGAATTTGGTACGAGACGGAAGGAGGCATATCGCCGACCTGCGAAAGCTCGTAGATCCTCCGCTCGCGCGCGTAGGTTTCCTCGTTCTTCGCCTTCTCGAGACCCCAGGCGATGCGCTCGGTCTTGTCGTAGTCCTCGTAGATCTTGATGACGTCGAGGTCGAAGCTGATGACGAACTCGGTGTTCGGCCTCGTGCCGGCGAAGAGGTAGCGCGCGATCTCCGGTTGGTAGACGCGGAGGATGTCGTAGAGGTCGACGACCTTTCCCTTCGACGAGGACATCTTGCCGGGGGTTCCCTTGATGCCGATGAAGTCGTAGCGGAAGGTGACGGGAGGCTCCCACCCGTAGATCTCCTTCGAGACGAGCTTGGCGGTGTCGAATGAGCCGCCCTGCGAATGGTGGTCCTTACCCGCGGGCTCGAACAAGGTCTTCTCGTAACTCCAGCGCATCGGCCAGTCGACGCGCCAGCCGAGCTTCACGCCCTTGGCGGAACGAATGTCGGCCTTCTCGCGGTGACCGCACTCGCAGGAGTACGTAAGCCCCCAGTCGCCGTCCCACGCCTCGACCGTCGTCGTGTCCTTGTTACAGGCCGAGCAGAAGACGGAGACGGGCCAATACTCCTCGGAGTCGGGGATCTTGTGCGCGTCGTCGCGGTAGCGGTTGAGGCAGTCCTTGATCCGCGCCCGGTTGTCGAGGGCGACCTTCATCCCCTCGGCGTAGGTCCCGGCCCGATAGCGCTCGCTCTGGTAGAGGAATTCCGGGCTGATGCCGACAGCCGGCAGGATCGACTCGACGTCGACCTCGTGGTGGCGGGCGTAGCTTTCGTCGCGGCCGAAGGTGTCGGGCACCATGGTGATCGGGAAGCGGAGGTATTTCTCGAGGACCTCGGGTTTCGGCATGTTCGCCGGGACCTTGCGGAAGACGTCGTAGTCGTCCCAGGAATAGATGAAGCGGACCTTCTTCCCGCGCGCGCGCAGGGCGCGGACGACGAGGTCCACGGAGATGATCTCGCGAAAGTTGCCGATGTGCACGGTGCCCGAGGGGGTAATGCCCGAAGCGCAGGTATAGAGCTCGAGGTCGCCGCGTTCGCGTATGATCTTGTCGGCGGTTTGGTCCGCCCAATGGGAAAGAGTAGCGTTGTCCATAGGAATGAAGTATAGCCGAAAAGGCGCGGCCGGTTCAATGCCGGCCCGGCGCTACGCCGGCCGGCGCTACGCCGTCTCGCGAACGACGAGCTCGGGGACGATCACCAGGCTCTCGCCGGGGCCGTTGACTTGAGACTCAAGGGCGAGCACGAGGGCTCCGGCGCCGGCGATTATCAGCCGCTGGCGAATGGTGGTCAGGGCGGGTGAGAGGAATGAGGAGATCGGCAAGTCGTCATACCCCATCACGGCGAGGTCGTCGGGGACCGACACGCCCTTCTCGCGCGCGGCCTTGATAAAGCCGATGGCGGTCATATCCCCTGAGGCGCAGAAAACGGCGTCTGGGAGCCGACCTCGGGCTTGAAAGTACTCGAAGCCGCGAAGCCCGCTCGCCGAGTCGTAGTCCGGCGTCTCGAAGACGAGGGACTCGTCGAAGGGGATGCCGCAACGCTGAAGGGCGGTCAGGTAGCCGATAAGCCGCTCGGCGGGAACGGACCCGGGCTCCGCGCCGCCGGTCGGACCGTTCATCAGCGCGATCGAGCGGCGACCCGAGCGCGCGAGGTAGCTCACCCCGATCGACATGCCCTTTTGGTTGTCGAGGGTCACCGACTGCGCGCCGGGAATGGATGACTGGAGAAGGACGAGGGGCTTTCGGGCCGCGCGCCACGATTGGACAACATCCTCGCTCGGCTTGATGTTCATCGCGATCGCGACGTCGACGCCGGGGTTCCCGAGGAGGGCGCGCAGGGTATCCTCGCGGTACGCGGGCGAGAAGCGCGTCGGGAAGGCGTTGATCGTAACGTTGAGGCCGAGGGCCGACATCGCGCGATCGATCCCCCGAAACGCCTCTATGCCGGAGGCGGAGGTGAACGTAGGAGTGACGACGGCTATCGAGGCGGTGTGGGCGCAGGTTCGCCAGCGATCGAAGGTATCGAGATACCCCGAGTCGCGGATCGTCTGCATCACGAAACGGACGACCTCGGGCTCGAGGGACGAGGGGGTCGTCAGAACCTCGAGGATGGTCTCGCACGAGAGGGACGCGCGCGAGGCGACGTCCCTGATCGACACGGCCGGCATCGTGCGCCCCGACCGGCTAGAGGGAGGCCTTCCCGCCGAGCCCGTTCGACTCGACCACCCGAAGGCCCTTCTCGAGGTCCTCAACCTTGAAGATGACCACCGCGGTCTCCCCTACCTTCTCGAGGGCGGCGTACAGGTACTCGATGTTGATGCCGTCCCGCTCGAAGATCGCGAGGATGTCCGCGAGGCTCCCGACCTTGTCGGAGATCGTCACCGCGAGGACGTCGGTCGTCTTCGTCGTGAACTTCGCGTTCGTCAGGATCGACAGGGCGCGGTCCGGGTCGTCGACGATGACCCGGAGTATGCCGAAGTCGGCGGTATCCGCGATCATGATCGCGCGAAGGTTAACCCCGCCCTGCTTCAGGACCCGGGTCACCTCGGCGAGGCGCCCAGCGGCGTTCTCGAGGAATATGGATATCTGCCTGATCTTCATCGTTGCCTCCTTCCGTTCGGTGCCGGCCTAGATCTGCCGCTTGTCGATGACGCGTTTGGCTTTCCCGGTCGAGCGCTCGATACTCTTCGGCTCCACGAGCTTAACCCTGAGGTTAATCCCGAGCTTACTCTTCATCGTCGACTCGATCCGCGACCGCAGCGCTTCCATGTCCTTCGTCTCGTCGGAGAACTCGGCCGGGTTAACCTCGACGTGGAGCTCCGCCTCGTCGAGATGCGTCTGCGCGCTCCGGTCGACGATGATCAGGTAATTCGGGTCGACGCCCTGTATCTCGATCAGCGCGTGCTCGATCTGGCTCGGGAAGACGTTGACCCCGCGGATGATCAGGAGGTCGTCGGTCCGGCCAAAGAGGCGGTGTATGCGCCTGGTCGTGCGGCCGCAGCTGCACGGCTCCTTGATGATGAAGGTGATGTCGCGGGTCCGGTATCTGATGAGGGGCGTGCCTTCCTTGGTGATCGTCGTGATGACGAGCTCGCCCTTCTCCCCGTCGGGGAGAACTTTTCCCGTCGCGGGGTCGATGATCTCGGGATACCACAGGTCCTCGTTGACGTGCATGCCGTATTGGGCGTCGCACTCGAAGGAGACGCCGGGCCCGGTGATCTCGGTG
>JAKPSR010000189.1 GCA_029571425.1 Spirochaetota bacterium
AAGCCCTTCCCCGCCTCGCCGGCCCGCGCCGCCTCGATCGCCGCGTTCAGCGCCAACAGGTTCGTCTGACGCGCGATCTCCTCTATGATCGATATCTTCGACGCGATCTCCTTCATGCTCGTCACCGTCTCGACGACCGACTTACCCGATTCCTCGGCGTTTTGCGCGACGCGCCGTGACAGGCTATCCGCCTGCGACGCGTTGTCGGCGTTCTGCTTGATCGTCGACGCGAGTTGCTCGACGGAAGAGGACAGCTCCTCAAGGCTCGCCGCTTGCTCGTTCGCGCCCTGCGACAGATCCTGCGACGTAGTCGACAGTTGCTCGGAACCCGTCTGCACCTGACCCGAAGCCGTCCGGATGTCGCCGACGATCCCGGTCAGGCTGCCGAAGAGCTTGTCCATGTTTTTTCCCAGCACGCCGATCTCGTCGGACCGCGCAACGATCTTTCTCGTATACGCGACGTCAAGTCCCTTCAGGCTGAGCTCGCCCGAGGCGATATTCTCGACCGCCTGCACAATCGTCTGGATCGGTTTCGATATCGAGCGCGCGATGAGGACGGAAACGAATATGGCGATGACGACGCCGATGGCGAGCACGACGTACAGCAAGACGAGAAGGCCGGCGGTCGTGGACTCGAGTTCCTTCTTCTCGATCGAGAGGGCAAGTACCCAGCCGGGGCTGTTCGGAACCTTGGCGTAATAGGTCATCATCCCCATCCCGTCCTCGCGTCGATACATGCCTTCGCCGGCCTCGCCCGCGAGCATTTCCTTGCCCAACGCGTCCAACCCTCCGTAGCCTTCCTTCGTGGAGTCCAGGGTATTCAGGGCCAACACGACCTCCGGCTTCGGATGGGCGATGACCAAGCCGCGCTGGTCTATCAGCCAACCGTAGCCGGACTCGCCAAGCTTGATCGATGCGGCAACGGCCGACAGGGTTTCCATCTTGATCTCGAATCCCGCCATGGCGCGTACTTTCCCGTCCGCGCCCTTGACGGCCTTGGCGAAGATAACGGCCGGGGTCTTCGAAACCTTCGAGAGCGCGACGTCGCCGATGGCGTAGTCTTTTCCTTCCTGCATAACCGCCTTGAAGTAGCTTCGCTCGGCGATGTTTACGTAGCCGCCTGCGACGGTCGGGGCCGACCCATCGGGCCAGGCGAGCATGGACGTGCCGACGTCGCCGGATACGTTTTTTATCACCTCGTTGAGAATCCGCTGCTCGGCTTTTTTCTTATCGCCCGCAACCAGAAAGTCCTGGGACGCCACGCCGCGGAGCTGCCAATAGTACGAATCCAGAATCCGCCCGATCTCGGCCGCGCGAGCCTTCGCGATCTGTATATTCTCTTCCTTGACGAGGGCGTTTATGTCCTGGCTCAGGCGGACGCCGATGATCGCCGTAACCGCGCCTAAAAGGCCGGCCACCATGACGCTTACGATGATCGCGATTCTCGCCCGTAGGGTAAGTCGAATAGCCATATGCCGTACCTCCCGCGCTGGTCATGCGTTCGTGAGTGGAATATCGTTCCTTTATAAAGCATATGTATCGAATGGATCAAAGCAAGGGGAATTCGCGGTTTTTCCAGTATTGACGGGATTTTACGAGCTAACGATTCCTACTCCCCGAAGAACAGCCTAAGCACGATGTCTCGGTCGTAGTTGCCGAATCCCTTCCCGAAGATGTTAATCCCGCCCAGGTGGCGCGCGGTGTCCTTCACGCCGATCTTTACCCGGATCGAGTGATGGTCGTGGAGACCAAGGTTTTCCAATCGAACGTCCGATATCTGCACCCCGTCGACGAAGGAGCCGTCGTTGGTGACGCTCCATTGCTTAAGAAGCCCGTATTGCGAGCCCTCGAGCTTCCACCAGGGCGGCGTAAGCTTCCCCCGCTTGTCGCCGAAATCCCCCGGCGACGTCCAAAAGCCGATCTCGACGTCGTTCACCCAAACGGTAATGTCCGAAAGAAGGTCCGGGTTCGTCCCGGGTATCTCCGACGACAATTCCGCGGACAGCTCGAGCTTCGTTAGGGTATTCCCCTTATAGAGCCCGTTGTTCGGGAACTTATACTCGACGTATCCCTTCTCGAACCAAAGGAGCCCCGCCTTCATCCTGTCCGGGTTAAGGAACTCGTCGGGCACGTCCAGGAAGCCGATGATCGACTCCGTCGAGCACATGCCGCACGGCGGCGAGACCTCGTACCCGGTGAACAAGCCGATGGGCATCTCGACCTCGATGACGTTGTTCTCGTCCTTTTTCGATTTAGGAAACTGCAGGACGATTTCCTGATAGAGGCCGTGGCAAATTTTCTGGTTTCCCTTTTTCGCCTTGACGGTCTCCGTCCTGATCAGTCCCGCCTTTTCCAGGATTTGCACGTTGATCGCCACGGTCGACTGCGGAAGATCAAGGAGCCGGGCAAGATCGTTCACGTTTAGGCTTTCGTCGCGAAGGCATTGCAGTATCTTAATCCGCAGCTCCGAGCAAATACCCTTGAGCACGCGGCTTTCCTCATTGCTGGTGATGACGAGAATGTTTTGGTTTCCCATGCGGTAGCTCCTCTGATATGTATATCATATTTTTTGATTTATTAACAGATAGATTGTTTCGTTTCGAAAGAAATAGCTTATTTTTCAACAAGAAACGCCTGTAATCTGCATGTTTTTCATATCGTATTTTTTGTTATATATCAAATAATTTGACAACCATGAAAAGCGGATATAGACTGACGTTCTGAAATCGAAAATTGGAGGTGCGTATGAACAGGCGAATGTGGATTGTCGGGATAGCCGCTATCCTGATGGTCGCGAGCGTGCTGGTCTCTTGCTCAGGCAAGAAGAAGGCGGACGATGGCAAGGTTACGATCAACTTTTGGCATCTAGACAGCAACGATCTTCATTACCCTGAGTGGGAGAAGATCGCGGCGGAGTTCACCAAGCTTCACCCGAACGTGGACATAAAGATCACGGTCCTGGAGAACGAAGCGTACAAAAGCAAGCTCGCCACCGTCATGCAGTCCGGGAATCCCCCCGACATCTTCAGGAGCTGGGGCGGCGGGGTCATGAACTCCTTCGCCGAGTCCGGCCTCCTCAAGGACATCACGAGCGAGTACAAGAAGAATTGGGACAGCAAGATCGGCGACGGCGCGGTGGGCGTGTACAGCTATAAAGGAAAGATCTACGGACTTCCCTACACCATGGGCGGCGTCGGCATTTGGTATAACAAGGAGCTCTTGGCCAAGGTCGGGTACAATACCCCGCCCGCGACCTGGAAGGACTTCCTCGATTGCGTGAAGAAGCTGAAGGCAGCCGGGATCACCCCGATCGCGCTCGGCGAGGGCGATAAGTGGCCTGGGCATTTCTGGTGGGTCTATCTGGCCGTGCGCCTCGGCGGCAAGGAAGCATTCGACAAGGCGACCATCGGCGGCGGTTCGTTCAACGACGAGCCCTTCGTAAAGGCGGGCGAGCTGCTCCAGGAACTGATCGCGCTTAATCCCTTCCAGGAAGGATTCCTCGCCGCGACCTACGGCGGCGACCAAGCGGCGCTGATGGGCAACGGCAAGGCAGCCATGGAGCTGATGGGCCAGTGGGCGCCCGCGGTCCAGATCGGCTCCTCCGAGTCCAAAAAGGGCATCGGCGACAAGCTCGCCTTCATGCCGTTCCCGGCCGTCGAGGGCGGCAAGGGCAAGCTGACCGACATCATGGGCGGCGGCGACGGCTTGGTCATCGGGAAGAACGCGCCCAAAGAGGCGATCGAGTTCCTCAAGTTCATCACCAACATCGAGACCCAGAAATTCCTAACCACAGGACCGCTCGGCATCGTCCCCACCGCGATCGGCGCCGAGACCGCGCTTACCGACCCGAACCTCATCGCGATCAACAAGGCCGTAAGCTCCGCAGGCTATTTCCAGCTGTACTACGACCAGTACCTGCCCCCGGCCACCGGCGAGGTGGTAAAGGACGCGACGCAGGGCCTGTTCGCCGGAACCATGGGACCGAAGGAAGTCGCGGCGGCAGTCGCCAAATCATACCAAGCAGAAAAAAAGTAACGTAAGACCGGCGGC
>JAKPSR010000196.1 GCA_029571425.1 Spirochaetota bacterium
CCCGATCGCCAGGAAGACGTTAAGCAGGCGCCACCCCGTGCATATCGAGCAGTACCAGAGCCCCATCAACCCGAGGGCGTACCCGCCGGCGATCACCAAATACGACAGGTACGCTCCGGCGACGGCCGAACGCAAGGCCGAAAGATAGACCACGGATTGCGAGACCACGGCTGAAAGAAATAGAGGGCGGTTAACGTGGGCAGTCACGAGGGCGTCAGTACCGCCCGCGCCGGTCACGATCGTCGCCGATTTTCGCTTAAGCGCGCGCGTCTTGGGATCATACGCGAGCGAGGGATACACCGTCAGGGCTGTGTCCTTTCCTTGCCCATTAACCACGATGACCGGTCCCGCCGAGGATCCGTCGATCGAGGCCGAAAGCCACAAAGCGCGCACGCCGTCGCCCGCCGGGCGAATCGAGCCGGAAGGCAAAAGTCCCTTTCCCGGCGACAGGGAATCCGAAAGTTCGGTCCCGAAAGCAAGGACGACGCGGTCCTGGGCGCGGTAGGCGCCGGGAACGACGAATACCCATAACGCGGCTAGGGATACGCAGACAAACAACAGCGACAGGGGCACGAAACTTGGATGGCGGATGAGGAAAAGGAACACCATAAGGGTAGCGAATATAACCCCAAGAGGGACGACGTACAGAGATCGATCAATGAAAGCAGCGAGAAAACGTCCCGAATTGCCCGCGATCGAAAGGGCGGACACGTCAAACATCGCCAAAGTGACGAAAAACGACACGACCGCGACGCATGCAACGAGGGAACTCACGCAGACGACCGGTATCAGCAGGGCGTTTTTCATACAGACAGGGTAACACGCGACCGAGTCAATTACAAGAACTTTTCGTTATTGCATATAGAATTCCCGAGGAAATAAACACTTTATCCACAGGTTATACCGAGGTCTTTTCTGCAGTATTCTGCATCTCATTACTACGCAAGCATATTCTTTTTGACACAATCGACTGTCTACTTTTCCGGACAGTTTTCTATCTCTTTACTAGTAAAAGACTTATTCGTCACCCACTTGTATGAACGTTCGTTCACGCGGTTTCATCAAAAACCCCCAGTTCCTACAGTTCTCGTAGTTCACTTCAAGAACGTTTTTTCCACAAGTAATCCACAGTGCATCATACGCACGGCACGCATCACCTGAAAAAGAATTTGTCAAGGGGGATAAAGGCGCATTAAGAGGGAATATGTAAAAAAAAGACTAACCGAGGAAAACTTGCCCGTTATTGTCGATAGCCAGGATCGTCTTGCATTCCGAACAGCGGAAACGCCCTGCTTTCGTGGCTTTCAACTTCTTTGAGCATATTGGGCACGAGAAAATTTTCGGGAATACGTCGGACTTTACCTCAACCCCGGACGATTTGAAGAAATCGATCGAGTCGGCAAGAGAATCCTTGATATTAAAGAACTGGGAGAAGCCAAGAAGCTGGAAAACCTCGTATACCTTCGGCTGAATCTCGAGAAGGACGACATCGCCACCTTTCGGCTTAACGGTTTTTAGGAAGGCGGTAAACGAGCCAATGCCGGTCGAGGACACGTAATTCAGGGCCCCGCAGTTAAAAATCAGACGGATATACCCCGCCTCAACGACCTTGGAAACGCGCTTTTGGAAAAAACTGGAGTTATAGGTATCAATGTAGCCGTTCAAATAGAGAACGATGCAACCTTCGACATCGTCAATCTTCTCCAGACGGATTTTTAAGCTATCATCCTTTTCCTCGTCAAAACCAGGAATAATGGTGTTATTATTCATACTTCTCCTACCGTCTAGAGTATCGGTTTTTTCTCTAATATCATAACTATAATCACATTCGCCCTCCCTTGTCAAATGAGCGCCGGAGACCACCCCTTATCCACGGGCAAAACGACCCCATTTACGCTCCCCTCCGAGAGGAGAAACAACCCCGCGCGCGCGACCTCCGCCGCCTCAACGAGGCGCCCATCGGGGTTCTTCGCGGCGAGAGTCACTCGGTCGGCCGGCGAAAGATACTCCGTATCCGTCAACCCCGGGCATACGGCATTACAGGTTACCCCGTGGCTCGCATAGCCAAGCGCCACCGACTTAACCAGCGACGAAAGCCCGGTCTTCGCCGCGGCGTACGCCGCGTTCGTGCGGACGCCCCTTACCGCGTCCGTGCGCGTCCCGCCGAAGAGGAGGATACGCCCCCAGCCTGCTCGCTCCATCGCGGGAAGGACCGCCGACACCAAAATTCCCGGCAGCGTCAGGTTCGCCCCAACGATCCGCGCCCATTCGGCCGGACTCGTCTCGTCAAGCGGCCGCTGCAGGAAAGGCCCGCGGGCGAAGCAAAGGATGTCCGTGTCGCGCGCCCATCCGACGAGCTCTTCCCAGTTTCCCTCGTCGTCGAGATCTAGGGAACGCGTTTCCACGCCGGGCAACGGCGGCAAGGCCCCCTCTCGGGAAGGCCCCGCGAGAGCGACGACGTTCGCGCCGCGCTCCGCTAACAGGCGGGCGAGCTCGCGCCCGATCCCGCCGGAACCGCCGACGACGAAGGCCCGCTTCCCCGCGCAGAAACTCTCCATTCATTTATGATAGCCCAGAAATATTGACATAACAAGCGTCTTGTGAGAATTTGCGGCGTGAACCCCATCCATTGCGCCATAGTGCTATGCCGCCCCGAGGAAAGCCGAAACGTCGGCTCCGTCTGCCGGGCGATGAAAAACATGGGCATCGTCGACCTCCGGATCGTGGCCGACCGCGCCAGCCTCGACGAGGCGCAGGTGCGCACCCTCGCCGTCCACGCGATCGACGTCTGGGACTCAGCCCGGTTCTTCCCTCCCTCCGTCGACGGCCTTCGGGACGCACTTGCCGACTGCGCCGTCTCCGGAGGCACCACGCGGCGCCTCGGGCAAAAGCGAAAGTCGTGGGGAATGACCCCGGAGGAATTCGCCGGCTTCCACGCCCGCGCGGGGGGCGGGACCACGGCAGTCGTCTTCGGGAACGAGCGTACCGGCTTGACCGACGAGGAACTCGAGCTTTGCTCGGTCGCCGTCAACATCCCCTCGAGCGAGGACTGTCCCTCGCTCAACCTCTCGCACGCCGTGCAGATTATGTCCTACGCGATCTTTCGCGCGACCGATTCCCGGCTGCGGGGCTACGAGCCGATCGATGCGGCTCGGCGCGCCGCGCTTGTTTCCTCGATTAGCGACCACCTGACCCGGGTCGGGCTTTTTAAATTCGCGGGAAAGGACGGGAACGAGCGCTTCCTCGACGGTCTCTTCGCGCGGGCCGCCGTCTCCGAAGGCGAGGCCGCCCGACTCGAACGGCTTTTCCGCCGCATCGCCCACATCAAGACGGCAGGTGCTCGCTGCGAATAACCGGCCGATCCGACGCGAGCGAAGCCCTTCTTAGGCAGTGTATCAGCTGTCGCACGTTTCCCGGCCAACAACGAGACGATAGGACCCGAATGGCTTGCCCCGAAAGAACCTTTCCGGAATCCCGCAAACCCCATCCGGCGAGCTCCGCTATATCCTCCACCCTGTCCCGCAGCGGCGGTATCTCGATCCGCAAGGCGTCCAAACGATGCAAAAGGTCGAGCCGAAAGCGTCCTGACCGCGTCGCTTCAGAAAGGTCGCAACCCGTCGCGGACACGACGCGAGCGTCGACCGCGCGCTCCGACTCGCCGCCGAGCGGTCGCACTATCCCGTCGTCCAAAACGCGCAGCAAGGCGGCCTGAGCCCCGGAATCAAGCTCGGCAACCTCGTCCATGAAAAGGGTGCCACCGTGCGCGCGCTCGAAGACGCCCCGCGCGTCGCGCGCGTCGGTGAACGCGCCGCGAGACGACCCGAGCAATGTAGCGGACGCGAGGCTCTGCGGTATCTCGCCCATGTTCACGGCGACGAAGGGCCCCGCCGCACGCGCGGATAGGGCGTGCAGGTTCCGCGAGACGAGCTCCTTCCCCGTGCCCGTTTCGCCCGTCACGAGGACAGGATCGCCCAACGGCGCGTAACGCCGCACAAGGTCGCGCACGGAGCGCATCGCCTCGCTCGACCCGATCAGCGGAAACGGCAGCGGGTCTTCGCGATTGAGGGGGAAGCGGCCCGCCTGGGCGCATACGGGCGAGACGCGCGCGTCGATCGCGTCGACGTCGCAGGGAAACGTGAAGTAGTCGAGAGCTCCCAGATCGACGGCCTTGACGGCGAACAGGGGCGCGGTCTCGCGCGAGAGGACGAATAGGGGCGGATGCGCGGGGACCCCCGCGGCCTCGGCGAGGAGGGCGAAGCCATCCGCCCCGGCGCGCGCGACATCGACGAAAACGCAATCATATCGATGGGATAAAAGGTGTTGGGCTAGGCCGGCGGCGGCGTCGAAGAGCCGGACCGACCAAGTGCCCCGCGCTCGATACACGAGCGCGGCGGCGTCCGCGCACGTCGCGGAGACGAACAGGACTTTTTTCATATCAGAGCCTTTTTTTCTTTATCGCGGCCCTGATGCGCGTAGCCTGCCTAGGAAGCAGTTCGGAAGAGCCGGTACGTCAATAATAGCACGTTATACCAAAAATACTGGAAGAGCCTGAATACCCGAAGGGGGTTCCGCGCGACGAGGGGAAAGAACTCGAGACCGCGCTCGTAGACCGACTCGGGGATGCGCCGTTTCCGCTCGGAGAAGATATCTATCATCTCCGCGTTCCAAAGGAAGAGCCCGCTGTGCAGGCGAGAGCGATTGCGGTATATCCACCGCTGCTTCCCGGGCATCCCGTCGCCGACGAGGACGAGCGCGGGATTGCTCTTCACGATGGCGGTTATGATGTTTTTCTCGATGCCCCGATGATAGTACCCGTGGAAACGGCCTACCACGCTCAGGCGGGGAAAGGTGCTCCGCACGTTGCGTTCCGCCTGGATCAGGCTGCGGTTATGGGCGCCGAGCAGGTAGACCGACTTGCAGTACTTCTCGAGCACGCCGAGCGTCTCGATGACGAACGGGAATGGGTTTACCCGAACCGGCGCCTTTTTCTTTAGGAAGCGCGCCCCGCGGATAAGGCTCTTCGAGGTGGGCAGCACGAGCGCCGCGTCGAGGACCATCGACCGGAACTCGCCCCGGCGGCGCGCGCGGAGGACGTCCCAAAGGGACACCAGCATGATTTGGCGCGGGCCTTCCCTCGCGAGAAGCTCGAGGATCACGGACTCGAGTTCCTCGGGCTGCACGATGTCGAGGGGTACCTTTAGGAACTGGATTCTTTCAATCGCCACGATGTCAACTCCGTAAGCGCGGATTGGGCCGCCGCGATCCCGTAGACGGCCGCGGTCTCGGCCCGCAGTATATTCGTCCGGAAGTGCACGCGGACGAAGCCGGCCGACTCAAGGAGGGCAAGCTCGCCCTCGGTCATGCCGCCCTCGGGCCCGACGGCGAGCGCCGTCAGCTCGGGATCGGTTCCAAGATACTCGTGGAGCGTCTTTCGCGCAAGGGGGGCCTCGTCGAGGACAAGGGCGATGGAACGCCGGCCCGCGGCGAGGTCAAGCCATCGGGCGATAGCCTCGGCGGGCGGCGCGGCGCGCGAAACCTCGGTGCGGACGGCCGAGCCGGACTGCTCGCGCGCCTCGCGGACGATCCGCTCCCAACGCGCGGCCTTCGCCCCCTCGCTTTCGCCAGCGCCCGAGGGGACGCATCGCTCGCCAAGCACGGGGACGATGAGCTCGGCCCCGCATTCGGTCGCCTGGCGAACCGCCTGGTCCATTTTCTGTCCCTTGATGACCCATTGAAGGAGGACGATGCGCGGAAGCGCGGGGACCATCGGGTCGACGGGGGTCGCCGCGCTCGCGGCCTCGGCATCGCACGTGAGCGTCACCGTTCGGTCCTTCCGCGACACGGCCTCGACGCGCATCCGCACGAGATCGCCCGAGGGCAGCCGCACCTCGACGGGATCGCCGACGCCGCGACGCAGGACCTGCGCGAGATGCCGATAAGCGTCGGCCCCGAGGACGAGCTTGCCGCGCGGGTCGGGATAGCGCTCTGAAATGAGCTGGCGCACGGCGGCTAGGGCGCGAGGTCCTCGGGGGCGATGGAGGCAGGAGCGGCAGAGGCGGCCTCGCCGACCTTCTTCCCGTCGGCGGTCTGCGCCGCGTCCTGGAGCTCCTTGACCGTCTTCGTCCCGCGCAAGAGGGCGCCCATATCCTCCTTCTTGATCACGTCGACGGCGGCCTTCAGCTGAACGTCGTACTCGAGATCGTAGAGGGGGCTGATGTGGGTGCGATAGTACTCTTGCATCACGAGCCGCTTGAGGACGCGCACGTCGACCCGGTAGGTTTTCGCGAGTTCCCGGGCGAAGCGCTCCGCCTCGGGCGAGGTCAGGTCTTTCTTCCCGGCGA
>JAKPSR010000256.1 GCA_029571425.1 Spirochaetota bacterium
CAACAACCCGGAGGACATCGTGACCTTCGTCGGCGTCGGCAACGAGCAGGGCGGCTACGACATCGCGAAGTACATGTTCGGCCTGTTCCCCGAGGGGCAGGAGATCAACCTGATCATCATGGACGGCAACCGCGCCGGGCAGACGACGCTCGACCGCATCGCCGGCATCGAGCGCGCCATCGCCGAGGACAGCCGCGTGAAGCTGCTCGACAGCCAGGAGGCGAAGTTCTCGCGCGCGCAGGCGCAGGAGACGATGGAGAGCTTCCTCGTCAAGTATTCCGATATCGACCTCGTCATCGCCCTCAACGACGAGATGGCGATCGGCTGCTACAACGCGATCGTCGCCGCGGGCCGCGTCGACGAGATGCTGATCTCCGGCTTCGACGGCGCGCCCGAGGGGCTGCAGGCCGTGCTCGACGGGCAGATTTCGGCCACGCTCAACCAGTCGCTGCCCGGACAGGGCTCCGAGGTCATCAAGGCCGTCAAGACCTATCTCGACGGCGGCGAGCTCGAGGACTGGATTCGCGTCGGCGGCGAGGTCTGCACGCCCGAGAACGCCGCGGAGTTCTTGGGCAGGCTCGTGAAATAGCCCCCATTTTTCCCGAAGCCGCGGCGCAAGCCGCGGTTTTTTTGTTTACGGAATCCCTCGCGTATGGTAAAATAGAGCGGTGAAAAAACACGGGGGGCCCGAGGACATTGCTCCTTTCGGACTACGACGCCATGCGAAACAGCGGCAAGCTCTGGGCGCGCAAGTTCGACGAGGGCGAGGGCTCCGAAATCGTGGAGAAGCTGTTTTCGGAACTTCGCCGGTTTTGAATCGCAGCGCCGCAAACCCTGCAAATATCCGGGGGAAAACGGCCAATTTGTGTGAAGTTTTGCGTACAAGGCAGGATTTTCAACCGTCCCGGCGAAAATAAGCAGGGCAGAACGGCGATAAAGGAAGGAT
Organism: Spirochaetota bacterium; assembly: GCA_029571425.1. Classification (GTDB taxonomy): domain Bacteria; phylum Spirochaetota; class Spirochaetia; order Treponematales; family Treponemataceae; genus Teretinema. The sequence continues at coordinate 947 of JAKPSR010000256.1, forward strand.
GACGGACAATGCTTGATCTATCGAGCAAGGCGACGGGCATCGCGCCCTCGCAGACGCTTGCGATTGACACGCGCGCGAAGGCGCTCAAGGAGGAGGGGAAGGACGTCGTCGGCTTCGGCGTCGGCGAGCCGGACTTCGACACGCCCCAATACATCCGCGAGGCCGGCAAGCGCGCGATCGACGAGGGCAAGACCCGCTATACGCCGGTGCCCGGCACGCTGACGCTCCGGAAAAAGATCGCGGAGAAGTTTCTGAAGGAGAACGGCCTCTCGTACAAGCCGTCCGAGATTTTGGTCTCGAGCGGCGCGAAGCAGTCGATCTTCACGGCGCTCGCGGCGATCGTAAACGACGGCGACGAGGTGCTGATTCCCTCCCCCTACTGGGTCAGCTATCCCGAGATGGTCCGGATGGTCGGCGGCGTGCCGGTGTTCGTTCCGACCCGGCAGGAGGACGACTTCCGCGTGACCGCCGAGGCCGTGCGCGCGCTCGCGACGGAGAGGACGAAGGCGCTGATCCTCAACAGCCCGAGCAACCCGAACGGCTGCGTGCTGCCGGGGGGGACGCTCAGGGAGCTCGCCCAAGTCGCGGTCGAGAAGCGGTTCTACGTGATCTCGGACGAAATCTACGAAAAGCTCGTCTACGACGGCGAGAAGCACGTGTCGATCGCCTCGTTCGGAGACGAGATCAAGGCGCAGACGGTCGTCATAAACGGCGCGAGCAAGGCGTACGCGATGACCGGCTGGCGCATCGGCTACGCGGCCGGCCCCGCGAACGTCATCAAGGCGATGTCCGCGTACCAGAGCCACGCGGCGAGCAACGCGTGCAGCATCTCGCAGTACGCGACCGAGGCGGCGCTCTCCGGCGGCGAGGAGGAGCTTTCCAAGATGGTCGCGGCGTTCGACGCGCGCAGGAAGCTGATTCATAAGCTCGTGAACGACGCGCCCCGACTGTCCGCGTTTCTTCCGAAGGGCGCGTTCTACATCATGGTGGATCTGCGCGGCGTCCTCGGAAAGAGGCACCGGGGGGTTGCCGTCGAGTCCGCGGAGGCGTTCGCGGAGCTCTTGCTCGACGAGGAGTTCGTCGCGGTCGTGCCCGGCGAGGCGTTCGGCGCGCCCGGGTTCATTCGCCTCTCGTACGCGACGAGCGAGGAGCGCATCCGAGAGGGCATCCGCCGCATGGCCGCGTTCGTCGGGAAGATGGAATCGTAGATTGAACAGCGCCGCGCCGTGCTGTATCATGGACACG
>JAKPSR010000258.1 GCA_029571425.1 Spirochaetota bacterium
GCCGCCCTCGAGGGCGAACCGCGCCCGCCCATCGTCGCCGAAGCCCTCGAGCTCGGCGGCGATCAGGTTCATCTGCGGCGTGCCGATGAAGCCGGCGACGAACTTGTTCGACGGATTGTCGTACAGCCCGATGGGGTTGTCCACCTGCTGAATGATGCCGTCCTTCATCACCACGATCCGGTCGCCCATCGTCATGGCTTCGATCTGGTCGTGCGTGACGTAGATCATGGTCGCCTTGAGGCGGTTGTGCAGGTCGGAAATCTCGGTGCGCATCTGGACGCGGAGCTTCGCGTCGAGGTTCGAGAGGGGCTCGTCGAAGAGGAAGACCTTCGGGTTGCGGACGATGGCGCGGCCGACGGCGACGCGCTGCCTCTGGCCGCCGGAGAGGGCCTTCGGTTTCCGCTCAAGGAGCTTCTCGATGTCGAGGATACGGGCGGCCTCGTGGACGCGGCGCTCGATCTCCTTCTTGTCGGTCTTGCGGATCATGAGCCCGAACGCCATGTTGTCGTACACGGACATATGCGGATAAAGCGCGTAGTTCTGGAAAACCATCGCGATGTTCCGGTCCTTCGGGGGGATGTCGTTCATCCGCTCGCCGTCGATGAAAAGATCACCCTCGGAGATCTCCTCGAGACCGGCGACCATGCGGAGGGTGGTGGACTTACCGCACCCGGATGGGCCGACGAAAACGACGAATTCCTGATCGTCGACGATGATGTTGGCGTTATCGACGGCGCGAACCGTGCCATCGTACACCTTGCTAATGCCCTTCAACTCTACCTTTGCCATTTAAGGCCTCCTAGAAAATTATCTTATGGCTACCATTGTACGGGTGATGGCCCCTTCCTGTCAAACGAAAAAGGCCGCGATGCGGGAGATTATCGGGTCTAAAAGAACAAAGGCGACGGTAAAGGCCAGGGCCGGGAGGTAATTAGCCGTCTTAAGCTTTCTGAGGCTTAAGAGGTTAACCCCAATCATGATGACGAAGGCCCCGCCGATGCCGGTTAGCTCGGCGACCATTTGGTCGGTCACGAAGGGCTTCAGGAGACCCGACGCCAGGGTAAGCAGGCCTTGATAGAGGAGTATCGATAGGGCCGAGAAGGCGGTCCCGATCCCCATGGCGGCCCCGAAGACGATCGACATAAAGCCGTCGAGAACGGATTTCGTCAGGAGGATCGTGTAATCCCCCTCGGTACCGGCCTTGAAGGAGCCGACGATGGCCATCGCTCCCACGCAAAAGAGGACGGAGGCGTTGAGGAAGGCGTACGCGAAGCGGCTTGTCCCGCCCGGCTTTCCGACGCCCGCGCCCCCCCCGCCGAAGCGGCGCTCGAGCTGGCGCCCAACCCACAGGATCTTCCCGTCGATATCCCACCAGGTGCCGAGGATGCCGCCCAATATAAGGGCAAGGGCGAGATAGATCACGTTCTCGCCCTTAAAGGCCATTTGAAACCCGATGACGAGGGTGACGATCCCGGCTCCCGAGCAGATGACGTCGGAGACCTCCTCGGAGATTCTCCGCGCGAACGCGATGCCCAATACGGACCCGACGACGATAGCGACGCAGTTAACGATGGTGGCGAGCATGATGGGAGATCATACCCCTCGCGCCGGCCGGGCGTCAACGAGAACGCGGCCGAGGGCGAAGGCTATCGCGATCCCGATGAGGGGGAAAGCGGTGAACGTGACGAACAGGGCGCGGTAGCCGAGTAGGTCGATGACGAGACCGCCGAGCACGTTCCCGAGGACGGAGGCGATCCCGACGGACACCGAGGTGTACAGGGTTAAACCCACCGCGGTTAGCCTGGACGACACGCGCTCGGTCACGAAGACGACGGCGGCGGGATGGAAGAGGCCGAAGCATACCGAGTGGAATAGCTGGCCCGCGACGGCGCCGCCAAAGCTCGGGAAGGCCGCGTACACGAGGTTTCGCGCGCCTATCGCGACCAATGAGGCGAGGATGATAGGCACGGTCCCGAAGCGGCGGATAAAGCGGCCCGAGAGAAACATGAAGGGAACCTCGGCCGCCGCCGAAAGAGCCCAGAGCCCGGCATAGGAATTAAGACCGAGGTACTCTTGAACGTATAGGGAAAAAAATCGCTGCGACGGGGTCAAGCCGAGAAATCCGAGAAAGAAAAGGCTAATACCTATCCAAAACGAGGGCGAGAAACCCCGGTCGAGAAAAGGAAGACGAGGGCGCGCCGTCACGGGCGTCGGGGAGGCGCTTCCCGCGCCTTGAGAGTCGTTCCCCGCGCCGTTGGCGGCATTCCCCGCGCGCGGCGCCGTCTGCCGAGGCCGAAGAAGGCCCGGGATGAAGGCGACGGAGACGGCGAGAAGGGCCGTCGGGATACCCATCCAGAGGGCGATCGACTTGGGCGAGTCCGGATCGATGAGCCGGGTGAATTGAAACAGCACGGTGATGCAGACGAAGCCCACGGTCCCGAGCACCCGAACCTTCCCGTAGTTCGTCGCCTTGGGGCCAAGGGATCGGGAAACGAACGCATCGGCGACGGGAACCGTTCCCTTAAAGCCGACCGCGAAGACCATCAGGGCCGCGGCCGTCACCCCGAACGAGGGGAATGCCACGAGGGGCGGAAGCACGAGAACCATCATGACCGCGAGCAGGATCAACACCAACCCGTAGTTGCCCTTGCGGTCTACCTTCGAGCTGATGAAGACCGGGAACAAGAGCCCGGCCCCCTCGAACAGTCCCTGCAGGACGCCGATCATGGTGGGACCGTACCCAAGGTCGTGAAGAAGTATGGGGAGATAGGTATTGACCACCCCATAAGTCGCGAAGATTAGGAAGAGCGGTATTCCCATCGACATAGGCTAGATCGTTACCCCCAGAAAGTGCTTAACCGCGAGGCCAACGCCGAAGGAAAGGACGGTGACGCCCATGCTGACGACGAACATCTCGAGGAAGTGGCGGCGGAACGGAAGGTCCTTTGCCGTGCAGAGATAGTAATTAAAGCCGACGATGATCAACACGACCACCGATAGGGTTAGGCCGAGGGCGAGAAGATAGTTCTCCAAAAGAAGGAAAGGAAGAACCAGAAGGATCACGGTCACGATGTAGGCGACCCCGGTGTAGAGGGAGGACTTCCAGGGGATTAACTCGCTTTCGGCATCCGAGCGCTGCGAAAGGTACTCGGACGCGGCCATAGAGAATGAAGCCGCGATGCCCGTAATGAGCCCGGTAAGTGCGATGAGCCGGGAATCTTGGAAGGCGAAGGTAAAGCCGGCAAGCGCCCCGGTAAGCTCGACGAGTGCGTCGTTAAGGCCCAGGACGACCGAGCCCGCGTACTTGAGCCGTTCCTCGTCGATCATGGCGATCAGGGCGTCCTCGTGGGCGTCCTCCTCTGCGATGATGGCCTTGGCGTCGGGGAAAAGATCAAGGATGGAACCGTACCCCACTTGGGCCTGTCCCTCCCCTTTCTCGAGCGTCTTTATAGCGAAGGTAAGCCCGAGAAAGCGCGCGATGAAAAAGAAGACGGAGACGCGGAGTCGGTCGGGACCGACGTCTTTATTGGTCACGGCCCGCCATCGCGCGGCGTGCCGCGCTTCCTCGGCCGCCATTCGCGCCAGCACCTCGGCGTTTTTTCGGTCGCTCAATCGGTCGGCGAGCCGCTGATAGATCGCCGCGCTCGTCTCCTCGTCACGCTGGAAAGCGACGATGCGACGCATCGTCTTCCGGTCGATTGTATCCGCTTCCATCGCTACTCCTTCGCCCTTCCCCCGCCGTCCCACCCAAGACGCGCGGCAGTGGCTCCCCAAACCCTACCGCATTTCGGGGGAAGAGTAAAGGAAGAATGCTAAAAAGCGGGGATCGGCTCGGGATTCGCCGCGAAGACCGCTCCTTCCTCGCCAACGAGGGCATCGTCCGCGTCGGACGCGGGCTCGGCTACCGCGTCGAGGGCCTCGGCGCCCGCGGCGTTCTGCTTTCCCTTCGCGAGGGGCCTAAACTCGACGTGCTCGGCGACGACCTTGATCTTCGAGTAGTTCTTCCCATCAGTGCCCGTCCATCGGTCCTGCTTGAGCCGCCCGACGACGCGGACGCCGCGGCCCTTCGCGAGGGTCTTTCCGCACGTCTCCGCGAGTTTCGCCCAGCTCTCGACCTCGAAGAACGAGGTTTCCTGCTCAAGCTGGTCATCCTGGCGGTAAAAGCGATTGGACGCGATCGAGAAATTGCAGACGGGCGTTCCCTTCGGCGTTTCCTTGAGAACCGGGTCTCGGACGATGTTCCCTTCGATTAAAATGGAATTGAGAGCGTTCATAGATTCCTCCAGAATAGGTTTGTTTCGGACTTCCTCCGCCGCGCGCCGAACGGGACAGTCCGTTTTCGACAACTTATGTATAGGGCGAATTTAAAGATTTGGCCTGGTTTCACGATACAGAGTCGAAAGAAAACGACCAACCCCGACGTGCCCTCGGGAATACGGCGATATTGCGGATTCTCCAAATATTTTTGCCGTTTACTGCTTCCATGTAGACGCGATTCACGGTAATCATCAATTAAGGAGTACTGTATGAAGCACGGCATTAGTATTGCAATATCCTTCGCACTCATCCTCGCGAGCTGTTCAGGCAAGACGACGGCAGTCGATCCCTCGCCGCCAAAACCAAAACTGGTATTGCCGATTGTCGGTAACGCCACGGGCAAGGTACAGATTCAAACGGTTTCCGGCTCGATGGGATACCCGTACAATTCCTACGCCATTACGTCAGTCGAGGGCGAGACGGTCATCGTCGACCCGACCGAGATGCCTTCGCGCGCGCTGGTCGACCTCAAGCCCGCCGCGATCGTGAGTACCCACGGCCACATGGACCATGTGGACCCGAAGTACACGGGATCCTATGATTGCCAGAAAATCTCATATACAAAGGCCGACATCAAGACGCGGGACTTCCGTATCTACACCGTGCTCTCGTGCCACCAAGGCAACGTCATCGGGACGTCGAACGTCGTCATCGTTTTCGAGGTTAACGGGCTTCGAATCGCGCACATGGGCGATATCGGGCAGGACGCGCTCACCGACGATCAGCTCAAGGAGATCGGCAAGATCGACATCGCCTTCATGCAGTTCGAGAATAACTGGTCAAGCATGCGGCTCGCGAGCGAAAAGGGCTTTAAGCTGATCGAGCAGTTGCGGCCCGCGGTTATCGTCCCAACCCACTACTCGGACGCGGCCCTCCCGGTGCTTGAGAAAAAATACGGAAAGATAACCGATTTTACCAACGTCGTCGCCGTATCGAAGGCCGACATCCCCGCGACGCCGCTGACGGTATGGAGGATACTGAACACCCATAAGTATCAGTGAGACGGAGCCGGCCATGACCTCGGCCGCAATCGCGTAGGCGCATAAACCGAGGCGCGGGGATCTACTTCCCCGCGCCTTGTCTTGCACGCCCGCGGCTCGCGCCGACGTAACGAAGGCGAGACCCAGCGCCGTTTCCGCGCAGAGGATGACCGTGGTGTAAAGCGTGAATCCCGCGAGCGTTATGACGAATTATCCGTCCGTTACTATCCCGAGTCAAAACTGCTTGCTCGAGCGCATCAAACGTTAGCTCCGCGCTCATAGACTGGAAGAAAAAGAACGTATGACAACAGGGCCCTCGCGAAGAGGGGGCGAACATTAATCTCCATATCAAGATCCCTCTGGGTAAGGTATTTCACCAAAGAAGAGAGCTCGATATCCGGTTGTTTAACAATATATTGAGAGAAAAACCATCCCATATACTCGTCGTGCTCTCAAAAGGCCAAGGCAATTCAAGGTTTTCAACAATAATTTAACTTCTGCGCAATGGTAAGTCACAAGCCGATCACTGACAGGAAATCCATGTTGACAAACCGTGCTGCGTATAGTACTATGCTCGGTATAGTACTATGAAAGACACTAATATTGTTGGAAAAGACAGCATCCGCGGGTACATCGACATGATTATCCTCTGTCTCGTCGCGGAACGGGATCGATACGGGTATGAAATCTACAAAGAGGTCATAACCCGATCGGAGGGCGAGTGGGAGCTCAAGGAGCCATCCCTCTATTCGGCTATCCGGAGGCTTGAGGGCGCGGGGTATATCCGCGCGTACTGGGGAGAAGAAAGCCAGGGTGGACGGAGGAAGTATTACGCGATCACCGACACCGGCCGCGCTCAGGAGGCCCGATCCCGCGGAGAGTGGAAGGCCGCGAAGAGAATCCTTGACAAATTGATAGGAGAGGCATGATGGAAAACGTACACTACTTCGTTCGGGGCCTGTTCCGCGGGATACCGGAGACCGACGCGATCAGGGAACAGCGCGAGGAGCTTGAGGCACATCTCCGGGACAGAATACAGGATCTTCTGGATAAGGACGTTGACCGGGAACAGGCGTTCTCGACGGCCGTATCCTCGCTCGGCGACCTCGGCGAGCTCATAGACACGATGACCGGAGAGAAGCGGCGCGTGTATATCAACAAGGCGAACGCCCTCATGATGGGCGTGGCGCTCATCTATGGTTCACTGTATATATCGTTGTGCTGGCTCTCGTTACAGAGCGACCACGGCCGCATGTTCGCGTCCCTTATTTGCGTGCCGGCATGGCTTGGCTACGCCGTTCCTTCCTTCTATATGATCGCGGAATTCCTGCGTCGTCCCAGGGAGATCGGGCTTGTTACGGCGAAGGACCTTTCATGCCCGAAACGGGC
>JAKPSR010000275.1 GCA_029571425.1 Spirochaetota bacterium
TGCTCACGGTTGGGCGACTTGAGGAAAAGAAAGGTCACCGATACGCGCTCGAGGCATTCGCCCGCGTGCGCGACCGCGTTCCTGACGCCGTGTACTACGTCGCGGGCGCCGGGTCCCTCGAGGTATCCCTCCGCGAGACGGCCAAGGGGCTCGGCGTTGAGGACGCGGTTCATTTCCTTGGGCTTTGCGACGCCGCCGAGGTACGTCGCCTCTATGCCCGCGCGTCGGTCTTCACGCTCCCGAGCGTGACCGCCTCGAACGGCGACATGGAGGGACAGGGCTTGGTCCTGCAGGAAGCGCAGATATGCGGTGTGCCGGTCGTTACGACCCGGCATAACGGGATCCCCGACGGTTTAGTCGACGGCGAGACCGGATTCCTCGTCGAGGAGAGGGATGTCGTCGCGCTCGCTGACCGCATCGAGTACCTCCTGACCCACGACGCCGAACGCGCCGAGATGGGAAGGAAAGGCCGCGACTTCGTCGCCGGCAAGTACGACATAGGCCCGATTACGGAGACGCTCAAGGGGATCTACGATGCGGTTCAGAAATAAAGGATTCGGCGACGTCGCCGACCTTGCCGGTTCCCGTAAGGGGTGCCCCGTGTGGATCGCCGGGTCTGACCCTACCCTCGACGGATATCCAGACGACTACCTTGACGGTAAGGAATCGATCACCCTCCACCTTGCCCACGTCAAGTTTCCCCGTGCGAGCTTCAGGTACTCGAGCGAGTATGACCGTTCTGAGTATCTCCTTCGAAGCGATCCAGAGTACCGCGCGCTCCCCCTGATCGCCGCCCTCCCGATGTACGGGAAGACGCGCCGGGAAACCGAGGCGCTTCTTTCGGGCAATAACCGCGTTTATTTTCACCGAATGGTGAACTACCTTCCCACCGGCGTGCGCGGCGAGGTCGACCCCGAATTCACGAAATGGAAGGTCGCCCAAACGATCGCTGGAAAGGCGACTGTGTGGGGGAGCCACGGCTCATGCCTCCATACCTGCGTGTACATGGCCCTGCTGCTCGGCGCGTCCGAGATCCACGTCATCGGGTCCGGGCATGGGCTCGCGAACGACGGGGGCAAGGATCACTTCGGCGCGGTCGACGCCGTCCACCAGGCGATGCGGGTCGGCGACACCTTTTCGAACCCGAAGATCGCGTATCCGGTAATCGCACAGACGATCGCGCTCAAGCGCGCGTGCGAGTCGAACGGCGTCCCCTTTCATTGGCACGAGCGCTACGACTCGACCGGCGAGCGCTTTATAACGATCAACGAAGACGAGTTGGTCGAACTGAGGGAACGCGCGAGGCGTTCGTTCCCGGCAGTCAAGCGACTCTATTGGGCCATGGTTAAGCGCCCGATCACCCGGATAATCAGCAAACTTTAGGCGGTCCCATGAAGCTACGCAAGAAAGACGCGATCATCATCCTGTCTCTGGTTTTCCTTTCCCTCTGGGTGCGCCTGTCAACCCTGATGATGGTCCATACCGGCGTCGACGAACGCGACTACTGGTTCGCGGCGAAGGCGATATCTCAGGGTCTTCCCTATCCGGAGCTCTCGCATCGGACCGTGCGCTGGGCGGTGATTCTTCCGGTCGCCCTCGCGCAGTCCCTTTTTGGCTCGCACCCGAACGCGTACTACGTCATGCCGCTCCTCGCCGCGCTCTCGCAAGCCGTCCTCGTCTATCTCCTGGGCCGAGCGCTCAATGGCCGTCTCGCGGGCTCCCTCGCGTCCATCGCCCTTACGTTCTTCCCGTACCAAATACGGGCCGCGAGCCAGGTGCGACCCGAGATATTCTCGATGACCTACGTCCTTCTCGCCGCGCTCGCGCTTGTCAGATACGTTCGCTCATCGAGCGACCGCGCGCGGATATCCGCCGCCGTCCTCGCCGCGCTCGCCACCTTCCTCGCCTACGAGGCAAAGATCACCAACCTTTTCTTCATGCCGGGGATCGCGATCGCCATTCTCCTCTACTCGAAAGGCAAGGGGCTTAAGGACGCGCTCGCCTACGGCGGCGTCCTGGCGGGACTCTATCTCGCGGAAACGGCGGCCTATGCCGCCTTGACGCCGTATGCGCTCGGGCATCTCGCGGTCATCGCCTCGCACCACCTCTCGAGCGAATTCGCTTCGCCGCTTGGCGGTTTCCTCGACCTCTTTAAGCGATACGCCCCCGAGAACCTCGAGCTTTATTGGTCCATCCCATTCCTGGCGTTCGCCGCCCTCGCGTTCATGTCGTTCGCGCCCCGAAGGCCGGCCGCGTTCGCGCGCGCGGGAGACCCCGCCACGAAGGCCGTAACCCTCGCCTCCTTGAGTTTCTTCCTCTTCGTCACCTTTGCGGTCACGAGCGTCGACCCGCTCCTTCCCGCCGAGGACTTCATCAACCGCTATTTCTGCGCGGTGCTACCGCTCGTCCTCGCCGTTCTCGCCTCCGCCGCGTCAGACGCGATCGCGCGTTTCCCCTCAGCCCGCGCAAACTTCGCGCGCGCCTTCTCCGGTTGGCGCGCTCCCGCCGCCTCGCTTATCCTCTGCGGCCTCGTAACGCTCGCCTTCTCCCTCCCGATCGTCCCTCGTTCCGTGCGCCCCTTCGCGCATACGCCGCTCAGAGCGGGCGATCACCCGCTCGCCCTCAACTCGGAGTACCGAGCCCTCGTGACCCGGGCCTACGACGAGGGGACGCCGATCGTGGCGGCGGACGGTAACGGGGGGATGAACGCGGCTCTCACCGCGACCTACTTCTTCCTCGACGAGTCCCGCTACTCGGGCGGCAGGCCCCCTTCGCCCACCAAAGGCCTCTCAGGAGACGTTCCCGTGTACGTCGTCGCGCGCGACGCAGGCAATGCCGCCCTTGAGGGCGACGCCCTCTTTGTCGTGCGAAACCCCTTCCGCGCGATGGTCTTCGGCGCGCGGCGC
>JAKPSR010000280.1 GCA_029571425.1 Spirochaetota bacterium
CCTCGCCGACGGGGGCGTGGACGTGCTGTATAACAACGCAGCGGTCATGCATCCCTGGAGGGAGCGGATCGAGGACCTGACCCAGGAGGACTGGGCGTGGTCATTCCAGGTCAACGTCTTCGCGCCGGTTCGGCTGAGCGCCCTATTGCTCCCGCCGATGCGCGCGCGGGGTTGGGGCCGCATCGTCAACCTAACCTCAGGCATCGACAAGACCCCACAGCTCGCGGCCTACGGCTCGTCGAAGTGGGCGATCGACAAATGGACCGACGACCTCGCCGCGGCGCTCGCGGGAACCGGCGTCATCGTGAGCAGGCTCGACCCGGGTTGGCTTAAGACGGACCTCGGCGGGCCGAACGCCGACCATGAGCCCGAGTCCGTCCTCCCCGGCGCCCTCGTCCCCGCGCTCCTTCCGGATGGCTCGCCGAGCGGGCAATTTTTCCGCGCGCAGGATTATCGAGAGTAGCCCGCCGAGGCGCATCCCGCGTATACTGTCCGCATGATTGAGATCGTGAGCGTGGGCGACGACGAGCTCGACGCGGTGATGGCCCTGATACGGAAAGCGACGTCGGACTTGGGCGCGAAGGGCATCGCCCAATGGGACGAGATATATCCCGACCGGGAAACCTTCGCCCGCGACGCCGCGGCGGGCGATCTCTGGGGACTGCGCGCCGATGGCAGCCTCGCGGCCGTCGTGGTCCTCAACTTCGACGCGGCGAGCGAGTATGACTCGGTGCCATGGCATGTCGCCGATCCCCGGCCGTTGATCGTGCACCGTCTCTGCGTCGATCCTGCCTTTCAGGGCAAGGGTTTCGCCCGGCGACTCATGGAATTCGCCGAGCGGTTTGCCGCGAAGTCAGGCGCGCGATCAATCCGCCTCGACGCGTTCGTCCAGAACGTTGTCTCGCGCGGGCTGTACCGATCGCTTGGCTACGTCGAGAGGGGACGGGTTCGCTTTCGCAGGGGGGAATTCGTCTGCCTGGAAAAAGCCATTAACGAATCGACTGATAGAACTGCTTAAGATACCGAGCGCGCGCGTCCGCCTCCGCCCACCGCGAACTCTCGGGGAACGCGTCGACGACGGTGCGGTACGCGTCCATCGCCTTCCGGATGTCGCGCGCCGGGCCGTTCGCCTCGTACGCCTGCCCACGCAGAAACCATCCCTCGTCAAGCCCATCGGTCGCCCGAACGAAGAACGCGTCGAGGAGGGCGATCGCTCGCGCGCCGTCGCCTGAGGCGAGCGCCGCTTGCGAGCGGGCAAGGATGTCGGCGGGAGCGAGGGCGGACACGTCCTCTTGGAGCGCGGGCTTGGCGGAAACCGCCGAGGCCGCGGGGGTTTGGGCGCCGGGAGCGCGGGCCGCGTTATCGGATGCCGCGCCTTCGGTGGCAAGCGGGATCGGCGATCGGATAGCTGGCTCGTCAACAAGCTGCGCGTCGCGCGCGGATGAGGGCGATGGGGCGCGGGCGGTACCGCCCGTGGCTCCTCCCGCCGCGGCGACGGGGGCATCGATTGGTTGGGCGGCGGGCTGCGCCCGATAGTCGGGAGCGCGAACGCGATCGCTCGGCTTACCGGTCTCGTCCGCGACGGACACGGCGAGGGCGTCGGAGAAAAATTCGTCCTTAAGGACGTCGAACTTCGAGAAGGTTAGGATGTAGTCGCCCGGGCGGAGTGCGCGGAAGGTAAAGAGGGTGTCGCCCCCATCGAGCTTCCTGCTTTCGTATCGAAGCCCGTTTTGCGCCGAGGCGTCACCGAGAAATACCCAACCAGTGCCGGGATACCATACCTCAAGCGCTTGCCCCCGCTCCAACCGCGTCTCTCGCGAGGGCGCGGCGGCGGGCTTCGCCGCGTCGACGGGGACGATCGAAGGGGCGGTCGGCTCCGCCTCCCATATCCCCGGCTGCTCAGCGGGTTCAGGCGTTGTCGCTTTCTCGGGCGCGGGGGCTTTTGCCGTTGCGGGCGCCGCGGTAGGCGCCTTAGGCGCGGCGGGCTTCTGCGGGGCGGTGGGCTTTGCCCGCTCCGCGCTCTTCGCTGGCTCCGTCGGCTTTGTCGCTTCGGGGGCTGGGGCCGCGGGGGCGACGGCGACTTCGGGTTCCGGGTAGAAATACAATAGGCGCGTCTCGGCCGGTTCTTCCGGTCCCGTTTCCGTTGGGACGACCGCCTGCTCATTTTGTCGCTCCGCGGATGCGGCGGAAGGAGTGGTAGAAGACGAGTCGATAGCGTCAGAGTCATTGGAGGCTTCGGCGCTCGCCCCTGCCTCCGTTGCCACGGCTGATTCAGCGCCGCCCGAGGGAAGCGCCGCGTCGGCGTCCCGGCCCTCAGGGGTCGAAAGGCAACCCGCAAGAATCAAGAGACAGGCGAGAATGATGGACATGCCGTACGCTCGACGCATCATGGCGCGGACCCCCATAGATCCCTGATCTTTGAGCGGTTCACCTCCCGGAGGGAACCGAGAGAATCGCCGTCGGGTACAGTATACCACCCTTTCGCGTCGTCCGCAGACCAGGTACTCCGACGGGCTCGATATTGCTCAACGCCGGGAAGGGGCAGTGGCTCCTCGGGCAGGATGATCTCGTCGGCTGGGACGGCAAGCTTTCGCCGCTCGGCGGCCGCTTCCTCCATCGCGGCGGAACGGGCCGCGTCGCGAGAAACGGAAACGACGCCGATCGTCACTAAAAGGATGAGGAGAGCGGCGGTGAGCGCGATGCAGAGGAGCAGTCGCTCCTCGACGAAGGCGCGGACGGCCGCTATCGCGTCGCCCGGCCGGATCACGGTCCCTCGACGGGTTCCGCCGACGTCCCGTCGGCCGCGTTAGCCTCCGCGTCAACGAGCCCCAAATCCTCGGCTTCGGGCCCAAGCACGCCCGCGAGGGCGGCAAGCGCGTCGGCAGCGTTCTCCGCATCGACGGCCGGTGCCTGGTCACCGCCCGGCGCTTGGTCACCGGCCGGTGCCTCGCCCGCGCTCGCGGCAACGGCTTGACGTTGGCGGCGCGCAGGATGCGGCGGTATGAATACGTCGGTCTCGGGCTCGACGTCCTCCTCGACGAAGGCCTCGACGTCGGGTAGCTTGTCGTCCTTGCGCGCTCCCTCGTTCTCGAGTTTGATCGCGATGACCTTGGTGACTCCCGACTCCTCCATCGTGACGCCGAGCATGGTCCCCGCCCCCATCACCGTCTTCTTGTTGTGCGTAATGACGATGTACTGGCTGACGTTCGCGAACTCGCGCAGGGCGTGCACGAAACGGGTGACGTTCTGCTCGTCGAGGGCCGCGTCGATCTCGTCGAGGAGGCAGAACGGCGAGGGCTTGACCATGTAGGTGGCGAAGAGGAGGGACACCGCCGTCATCGACTTCTCGCCGCCCGAAAGGAGGCTGATGTTCTCGAGCTTCTTCCCCGGGGGCTGCGCGAAGATGTCGATACCGGACTCGAGGACGTTCTTCGGGTCAACGAGCCTGATCTCGCCTCGGCCGCCGCCGAAGAGTCGGCGGAACATGTTATGGAAGTTCTTCTTGATTTTGTTGTAGGTCGCGAGGAAGAGCTCGGTCGACTCGGCCCGGATCTCCTCCGTGATGCGCTTCAGGTCGTCGCGCGCCTTCTGGAGGTCGGCGAGCTGCGAGTTGAGGAAGTCGTAGCGTTCCTTCGTCTCGGCGAATTCCTCGACGGCCATCAGGTTGACGCTACCAAGGTCGCGGAGCTGCTGCCGCGCCGTCGCGAGGCGCTCGCGAAGCTCGCCCGCGGGCTCAGTGATCGAGAACATGCGCTCCTCGAATTCCATCAGATCGCGCGAGTGCGCCTCGCGGAAATTGTCCTTTATGTTGCGGATCTCGGTCTCGGACGTGGCGTGCTCCATGAAGAGCTTCTCGATCTGGCTCTGCACCTTCCCCATCTCGGCGGTTCGGCTCTTTAGGGCGTCCTGCTTGCTCGAGACGTCGCTGTGCCTGCTGGATATGTCGTTCTCGAGTTTCTCGAGCTCGGCGGTGAGCGTCTTCCCCCGATGCTCGATCGAGGCGAGCTCGCCCTCGATCTCCTCGACTTGCTCCTTGATGTCCTCGAGCCGCTTCTGCTCGGTGAAGAGCTCGTTCTCGAGCTCGCGAAGGGCCGCTTCCTGCGAGGCGAGCTCCCGGCGGATCAGGCGCGCCTGCTCCTCGGCGGCCTCGCCCTGGGTGCGCATCTGGACGCGGTTCAGGCGGAGCCCCTCGAGTGTCTTGCGGTACTCCTCGATCTTGACCGCGAGCTCGGCGTTCTCCTGTTTGAGCTCCGCGATGCGATCGCGCTTTCCCGCGATCGTCGCGCGGTTTCGCTGTATCTTCTCGTCGATCCCGCGCTTCTTGGTGATGATGCCCTCGGGGGAGAGGAATTCGTCGATGAAGCCGGGCGAGGTTTTCCTGAGGGCGTCGACCGCCGTCTCGACGGACGAGACGAGCCGCTCGATCTCGGTAAACGACCCGACCGCGTTCTCGGCGAAGCGCCTGGTGTCGTCGGCCGAGGGGGCGTGGAGGCGGGCGAAGTCGGCGAAGATGTTCTTCCGCCCGGAGACGAGGACCTTGAGTTGGCCGAGGGCGGCGCCGAGGGCCTCGTCGGCCTCTCCGCGCGACCGGGAGGAATAGCCCGCGTCGCGGAGCCGTTTGTCGAGCTCGGTTACGATGTCCTCGGTGATCGCCTGAAGATCGGCCTCCATCGCCGCGCGCTCGCGATCGAGTTCGCCGATCTCCGCCTCGCCCCGCTCGCACGCCGCGTCGTTGTCCGATATCCGCGCGCCCGCGAGCGCGACGTTCTCCTCGAACGAGGTTATGTTCTTCTCGATCTCGCCGAGGCGCCGGTTAAGGTCTCGGACGATCTCGTCCTGGGCGTCGGCGTCCTCGGTGAGGCTCTCGACCCTGGTCTCGACGGCTTGCTTGCGCCCCTCGAGCTGGGCGAGCTTCGACTTCGCCTCGTTCTGCCGCTCGGCGAGCTGCTTCGCGAGCTTATCCTTCTCGTTCTTCTCGACCGCGAGTCCGTAGATCTGCTTCTGGTAGTCGATCAGCCGCTCTTCCATCGAGTTGACGACGTCCATGTTCTCCTCGAGGGAGGCGTTGATGGCGTCGATCTCGGCCTTGATCTCGTCGCGGCGGCGCTTCACCGACTCGATGTCGGCGGTGAGCCGGTCGCGGTCCTGCGTGAAACCCTTAAGGCGAAGGAGTTGGATGTCGAGCTCGTTGTTGAACACGGCCTCGCGGAGGGAGCGGTACTTCGTGGTCTTCTCCGCCTGGACCCTCAGGGTGTCGTAGGAGCGCTTCACCTCGCCGAGGATGCCCTCGATCTGGCGCATGTTCTCCTCGGTCTTCTCGAGCTTTCGCTCGGCCTCCGCCCCGCGCACCTTGAAGCGGGTGATGCCGGCCGCCTCCTCGAAGATGTAACGGCGCTCCTCGGGCTTGCTCGACAGGATTTGGTCGATCTTCCCCTGCTCCATCACCGAGTACGCGGCCTTGCCGACGCCGGTGTCCCAGAAGAGCTCGCGGATGTCCTTCAGCTTGACGGGGGCGTTGTTGATGTAGTACTCGCTCTCGCCCGACCGATAGAGACGGCGCTTGATCGCGATCTCGCTCATCTCGAGGCTGAGAAGGCCGTTCTCGTTCGCGATGACGAGGGTTACCTCGGCGACGTTGAGGGCCTTGCGGGACTCCGTCCCGTTGAAGATGACGTCCTCCATCTTGTCCGCGCGCATCGCGCGCGACGCCTGCTCGCCGAGCACCCACTTAACGGCGTCGACGACGTTGCTCTTCCCGCACCCGTTCGGGCCGAGCAGGGCGGTGATCCCGTCGGCGAACTCGATGCGCGTGCGGTCGGCGAAGGACTTGAATCCGAATATCTCGAGACTTTTAAGAAACACGGTACGGCGGCCCCTTGGTTTAGTGTCAGCGTATACTCTACCCCACGGGACGGCCTCGGGTCAATGCAATTTTGCTTAAGCGAGGGGCGCGCAGGCCGTAACTGTAAATATGGAAGAAACCGTTGTTTTGTATCGATTCGGCGAGACCGACGGCGGAGTCGCCATCGCATCGCTGGAGACCGCGGGATTCCGGGTTATCGCGCCGGCGAGCCTCACGGAACTCCATAATCTCCTTCACTCGACGTCATGCGCCGCCGTCGTGGTCCCGGAGTCTGAGTTTTCCTCGCGCGGTATCGACCCGGCGCGCCACCTCGCGAACGCGATGTCCCCGCACGTCCTTATCCTGATCGACGGGAACGGACGGGGCCGCGTGGTCAGGGCCGGGTCGACGGGATCGCGGACGGCAGACGCTGCGGGCGATCGGGCGGCGCGCGTCCTCGAGCTGCTCGAGCGGATCGCCGAAAGGCGAGAGATCGGAGACGACAGCGGAGCGACTCCGTCCGCGAGGTCGCCGGGACCGCGGGACATTGCGGACCTTCTCGCATCCCCCTTGCTCGCCGACCTCCCCCACAAGCCGCGCGCCATACTCGAGCTTCTCGCCTCGTCTCCCGACGGGACCGAGACCGGCGAGATCGCGTTCGCGCTGTGGGGCGGCGAGGCGCGCGACCGCAAGCGCGACGTCCAGGCCTACGTGTCCCTGCTTCGAGCACGGATCGCTCCCGTGCCGCGTCCCCGCGTCAGGATCGCCCGCCGCGGGACCCGCTACGCGCTCGAGGCCGCGGACACGAAAAAGCCCGGCCCCGCGTGAGGGTCGGGCTTTCGCCGCAGAGAAACGCTTAATCCGCCGACCGCGTCACTTCCCGAGCACGGAAGAGATGCGCTCGAGCACCTTCTTGCGGTCAAGGGGCTTGACGATATAATTCTTCGCGCCGAGGAGGAGCGCCTTCTTGACGAGCTCCTCCTTGCCGAGCGCGCTGATCATCACGATCTTGGCGTTCTTGTCGAAGGCCATGATCTGCTCGAGGGCCGCGATCCCGTCCATCTTGGGCATCGTGATGTCCATAGTGACGAGGTCGACGTTCGGGCAGAGTTCCTTGTACTTCTCGAGCCCGTCGAGCCCGTCGACGGCCGTCGCGACGACCTCGTAGCCCTCGCTGGTGAGAATCTGTCCGATCTGCTTCGCCACGAACATTGAGTCGTCAACCACCAGGACGCGGAACGGGGTTCCATCCGCCTTTAGGCCCTCGGGGGCGCGCTCGTTGATCGCCGGGAAATCCTGCTTCGATATCATGTGGTCTCTCCCCTCTTTATTCTATCACATTCGGTCGCGGATGGCGACGTTAACCTCAACCCGTCCCTGGCCCGATTCCATCGGGACGATCAGGGCCTCGACCTCGTGGTCGGAAATCTCCATGTTCTGCCCGGTGAAGAGGGCGGGCGGGGTCAGGTCGAACCGGAAGCCCAGGTCATGGAGCTTGGTGACCGCCTGCGCCGTAATCATGTTCGCGAGCTCGGTGATCGTGGCCTTCGCGAGGTCGTCGAATTCCTTCAGCTGCTCCTGGTTCATCTGGGAGGCGATCTTCATCGCCGTCTCCAGGCTCATGTCGAAGATGACGCGTCCCTCGACGTCGCCGGCGAGCCCGACGAGCGCGGCGACGCCCATCACGGGCATCGAGGAGGACTTCAGGTAAAGTTCCCCGCGCTTGATCTCGCCGCCGAGCACCTCGGAAAGGATATTGTACGCTGCCTCAACGAATGGATTGATATACTCTACTCGCATCCTCTTCTCCTTGTATCTTCCTAGCTTCCCGCTATTCCTTGCTGAAGGAGACCACGTCGGCCTCCACGTGCCGGAGCCACCCGCTCCGCTGGGGCATGGCCTCGTTCGCCCCCAGGATGACGACGCCGTTGTCCTTGAGCCGCTCGGTGAAGCAGGCGATGACGGCCGTCTGCTGCTTCGCGTTCAGGAACGACAGGGTGTCCCTGCAGACGATAAGGTCCATGTTCGGCACCGCGTTCTGGTTCGTGCAGTCGTGGTACTCGAAGAGGATCGTGTCCTTTATCTGTTGGCTGAAGGAAAGCGAGCCGGACGTGCCCTTCGCGAGATACGGCTTATACAGAGGCGTCGCCTGGTCCTCGGCGACCGTCAGCATCGGGGCGTTCGAGATCGCGAGAAGGTCCGAGTCGTTCGCGTAGATGCGCACGCGCGCGTTCGGGTACCGCTCGCGGAGCACGACCGCGAGGCTATAGGACTCGTGACCCTTGCCGCAGCCGACGTCCCACACGTTGATCTGCTTCGCGTTGCTGTCGGGAAGGTGCGCCATCACCGCCTTGGCGTAGGCATCCGACCACAGGGCGCCGGTGAAGGGGGAATAGAAGCTCGACAGGAACTCGCGCGCCTCCGCCTCGTTGGCGAGCTGGGCGTCCTTCCCGCGCCGCGCGTCCCGCCACTCGCGGAACCGCTCGCCCACCCACCGCTCGTTGATAGCGGTGACGTAGAACTTGGCGAGGGCCGCGAGGCCGTCCGTGACGAACGAGAGGCCGAGCTCGGCCTTGGACTGCGCCTCGACGGGTTTCTGCTCGGTAACGAGCGTCTCCTCGATCGCCCGCGCGGCGGCCTCCTCGGCCTCCTTCGCGCGCGAGGAGAATATCCGCTCGACGTCGAGGAGGATGTAGAGGCGGCCCTGGTTCTCGACCACCCCGTGGATGTACTTGATGTTGATGTCGCCGAACAGCGGGTGCGGCGGCTGTATCGAGCTTTGCGAGATGCCGACGACCTTGTCGATCACGTCGACCACGATACCGAAGGTCTGGTCGTCGACGGAGACGATGATGAGGTTCTCGACCGCGTCGCGCTCGCGCGCCTTCGTCTGGATGTTGAAGAAGATGCGGAGGTCGATGATCGGGATGATCTCGCCCCGGAGGTTGTAGACGCCGAGGACGAACGGCGAGGTGTTCGGCACGTAGGTGAAGCGCCCCGCCTTCGCGATCTCCTTGACTTGCATGATGTCGATGGCGTAGTCCTTTCCCGCGAGCGAGAAGGTCACCATCTTGTAGTCGATCACGGCAATCCGCTCGATGCGCTCGTCGGCCGCGCCGTCGCCCTGCCCCTGCGCACTCTTCGTCTCGATCTCGGTCATCGCGCCCACCTCACCATACCGAGGCTTCGCGCCGCTCGCGAGCCTGGATCTCCTGCTTCAGCCCGAGGTCAAGGAGCTGACTCACGTCGATGATCAGCGACACCGACCCGTCGCCCAATATCGATGCGCCCGCGATCCCGGGGGAGTTCGTGAACTGGTCCCGGAGCGGCTTGATCACGACGTCCTCCTCGCCGATGAGGCTGTCGACCATGAGGCCGATCTTCTTCTCGGCCGTGCCGACGATGACGATGTAGCTATATTCCGCCGAGTCAGTGGACTTGATGCCGAAGAGGCGGTTCAGCCTGAGGACGCTGATGACCTCGTCGCGGACGTTGAACACCTCGTAGTTGTCGATGTAGCTGATCTCCTCGGCCTTCACACGGTGGCTCTCGATGACCGAGGTGATCGGGATCGAGTAGACCTCCTCGCCGACGCGCACCAAAAGGCCCTGGATGATCGCGAGGGTGAGCGGCAGGCGGATGACGAAGCGCGAGCCCACGTTCCGCTGCGATGAGATCGTCACCGTGCCGTTGAGCTTCTCGATGTGCGTGCGGACCACGTCGAGCCCGACGCCGCGCCCGGAAAGGTTCGTCACCTTCGCCGCGGTCGAGAAGCCCGGCTCGAAGATCAGCTGGAAGGCCTCGACGTCGGTGAGGTTCTTCCCGGGGTGGATGAGCCCGCGGCTGACGGCCTTCTTCTTGACCGCCTCGACGTCGATCCCGTGCCCGTCGTCGCCGATCTCGATGACGATCATGTTCCCCTCGTTGCTCGCCTTGAGGAGGACGGTGCCCTCCTCCGGCTTCCCGAGGGCGGCGCGGTCGGCGGGCGACTCGATGCCGTGGTCGATCGCGTTGCGCACGCAGTGCATGATCGGGTCGAGGAGGTCCTCGACGACCGACTTGTCGAGCTCGGTGTCCTCGCCCTCGATGACGAGCTGGATCTTCTTGTTGAGGTCGCGGCTCAGGTCGCGCACGAGTCGCGGGAACCGGCTGAAGATCTGGCTGATCGGGACCATGCGGATCTTCATTACCCCTTCCTGGAGCTCGCCGGTGATGCGGCCGAGGTTCTGGGCCGCCGAGCGGAACTTCCCGACGTTCGCCTTCATCGCGGACTCGACGGGCGAGAAGACGTCGAAGAGGCTCGCGTATTCCGTGTTGAGGCGTTTCTTGAGGTCCTTCGCCGACAGGCCGTTGTCGGTCTCCTCGAGGTACTCGGGAACCCGGTCGATGAGCTTGCGCAAGGTTTCCTTGTATGACGCCTGGCATTGCTGAAGCTCGGAAAGGAGGTCGCCGAGCTGGATGGCGCTTTGGTTAAAGGACGCCTTCGTGATGACGGTCTCGCTGACCAGGTTAAGGAGGTAGTCGATGCGGCGCGAGTCGACGCGGAGGACGGATCCCTGCGCGTGGATGGCCGTTCCCTTGCGGGGATGATCGGCCCGTTCGCCCGCGGCTTCCTCGATGGCCGCCGCGACCTCGCCGAGATCCTCGTCGTCGGCGACCTGCGCCTGAACCGGCGCGGTTGCGGCAGGGGCGGAAGGCTTCTGGGCGGCGGCAACGGGCGCGGGCTTCGCGGGGGCTGGCTTGGCTGCCTCGGCGCCGACGCGAAGGTCTATCAGGGTAACGACCGCCCCGGTGGTGACGTCCGATATCGACGCGGCGCGCTTGAGCTTCTCGGGCTCGACCTCGGAGGCGACGAAGTAGGTAACGTTCTCGTGAAAGACGTCCTCGTAGAGGGCGTCGAAGTCGGGTACGGTCTTGAGGACTTGGCCGTGCTGCTTGAGGGCGGCGAACACCTGGATTCCGCCGACGGAATTCATCGGGTTCGACTCGTCGAAATCGACGGAAACGGTGAAGACGGACAAACCGGCGGGCACGGCCTCGCGAAGTTCGAGTATCTCGTACTCGGAAAGGATATCGGCGGCGGGTCTGCCCGCCGGGACGGCGGACGCCGCGGGACGCGCGGGCTCGGCGGGGGCCGACTTCGCGCGCGAGGGAGCGGATGGCGCCGGGGCGGCGGCTTGCTTCGGACTCGCCTTCTTGGCAGCGCCCTTTTGCTTTTGCTCGCGGGCCGGTATAAGCGACTCGAGGCGGGACGTAATGGGACTCACGTCGTCTTCGTAGACGGAACCGGAGGCGCGGGCGGCGAGCATGGCCTTGATGACGTCGAGGGCCTTGAGTAGGATGTCCACGACGCCCTCATCGACGCCGACCGTGCCTGAGCGTATCTCGTCGAGGAGGTCCTCGACGACGTGGGTAAACTCGGCGAGCTCGTGCATCTCGACGGTGGCCGACCCACCCTTGAGGGTGTGCGCGGCGCGGAATATCTCGTCGATAGCCTCGTGATTGCCAGGATCGTTCTCGATCACCAAGATATTGCTCTCAAGGGTATCTACCTGTTGCTCAGCCTCGCTGAAGAAGTCCTTGAGCAGCTCTTCATTGTTTATATCGAGGTAATCGCTCATATACGTTTAGTTTATACGGTTTTTATGATTAGTCAAGATTAAACAGGGTTTTTGGAGATATGGAAGAAGAGAGCGCGAGAGGTCCTTCGCCCATTTTGCCGTGAAAAGATATCCTTCACAGCGAAAAATGGTATATAATCGAGGAAAGCCCGCGCTGGTTCGATCGGAGGCATCCTACATGAGACGCGCAGCCCTAACCGTCGCCCTCATCCTTTCCCTTGGCCCTCTCGCGGCCCAAATGGCGTCGCTCGCCGAGCTTCGCATGGACGCCTTCGGCCGAATGCAGGAAGACCCAATCAAGGCGCTCATCTCGACCGAGGGACTCGCGGCGGCCCGCTTCGCCCCTGCCGACTGGCTATACTTCCGCGCCCAGTGCTCGTTCGCCATCCCCGATACCGTCGCCTTTTTCCAACCAGTCTCGTCGGAACGCGAGTGGGGATACCTCGCCTTCGACGGCGCCTCGGCCCATTATCGCTACGACGTGGACTTCCCCGCCGAGGTCGCGTTCTTCACCGGCGAATTCGAGGAACTGGGGACCGATACCCTCGTCCGCGCGTTCCTCAAAGTAGACATTCCGAGCCCGGAATTCCGCGAGTATAGCCCGGGGGCGGCGTTCTCGCCCGACACAAGGATCGAGGGCACGGGCCTTTCCTTCTCCAGCCTGCCCGGCAACCGGGCAGTCGCGTTCGCCGTGTACCTCAGCTGGAACGGGAACGAGGACGACCGTTCCATCGTCGCGGGAGACATGCGCCTCGCGGGCGCGCTCGAGTCGCTTCGCTTCGACGCCTTCGCGGGAGCCGCCTTCGAGATCGGGACGACGGACCCCGCGTACCGCGCCGGGGCCACCGCCCTTTTCCTCACCGGTTCGGGCAACGCCCTGTACGCCGAGTGCGGGCTCCGTCGCTTCACCTGGGGCGACTCGAACCTCGGGGAAAAGCT
>JAKPSR010000316.1 GCA_029571425.1 Spirochaetota bacterium
GGGGCCCTCGCCCGGCTAACCGGCGCCCTCTCCCTCGATTCGGTCGCCGAGATACTGCGGGGTTTCTTCCCCGCCGCGAAGCAGCGTCTCGTGCCGATGAACGTCGAGGCGATCCAGGCGGGACTGTCGTTCTCGTTCTAGACCGTGGCGCCGCCGTGCGGGGGCGTGTATACTTACGGCATGGGTGAAGCGAAGAGCGTAGAGGCCATCGTCCAGGAATTCCGCGAGCGAAATCCGGGCATACCGGTCGAGCTCGAGCATGAGTCGCTCTCGTGCAGGCTTTCCCTGTCCGGGGCACTCGGGATGCAGGCGTCCTATAAACTGCAAGCCCTGCTTCTCGAGGTAATCGACGCTATCCCCGAGGGGACGCTTGTCGTCGTCGACCTTGCCCACGTCGACTACATCTCCTCGACGGGGGTCGGGGCCCTTTCGAGCGCCCTCGTCCGCGCGCATCGCCGCGCGGTTCCCTTCATGCTCGCCCATCTCCAGCCGAAGGTGCGCGGCGTTTTCCAGATACTCGGGTTGATCGGGTATTTCCGCGAGGCGCCGGAGCCCGGCCCCGCCGTCTAGCCTCCCTGGGCGTTTTGGGGTATAGTTCCGTATCTTATGCGCATGCCCCTGAAAAATCCCCTTCACCGCAGACCGAGACGAAAACCCGCGCGACCCCTAACCCTTCGCCGGGTGTGTACCAAGGTCCTGGTCGTCGTTGCCGTCGCCCATCTTTCCTTCATGGCGCTGACGACGGCGACCTTAATCGTCTATAAATTCGCGAACCCTCCGGTCACGAGCGTCATGCTGTACCGGAAGCTCTTTTACGGTTGGAAGACCCGCAAGGTCCGGTACCTGCCGCTCGCCAAGATACCGAAGTCCGTCAGGAACATGGTCCTGCGCGTGGAAGACGGCTCGTTCTACAGCCATCACGGTATCGTCCCCGCGGCGATAAAGAACGCCTGGCAGATTAACCGGGAGATCGGTAGGCCCATGTACGGCGGGAGCACGATCACGATGCAAACCGCCCGCACCATCTTCCTCGTCCCCGAGAAAAGTTACCTTCGCAAATACCTCGAGGTGATCGTCGCCCTCGAGATGGAGGTAGTGCTCGGCAAGAAACGGATATTCGAGCTCTACATGAATTACGCGGAGTGGGGAAAGGGCGTCTTCGGCGTCGAGGCGGCCTCGGTCTACCACTACGGGACGAGCGTCTACAACCTCTCGACCGATCAGCGGATTCGGCTCGTGACGCTCCTTTCGTCGCCGATCAAGTATGGCCCCGATTCCATTAATCGAAGCGGCGTTCTTAGGAGTCGCTACGCCTACCTAACCGAGCGCTTTAATGCGGAACCAGCGCTTGCGCCGGCGCAAGCGCCTATCCCCTAATCCCTGTCTCGGCGGTAGAACAGGTTGAGAAACTCAAGGCGGGAATGAACGCCCGTTTTTGCGTAGATGGCTTGTACGTGCCTTCGCACGGTCCCGACGGAAATGAATAAGTCAGTCGCTATCGCGCGGTTATCGAGCCCGTCTCGTATCCGGTCCGCGATTTCCCGTTCGCGGGCGCTTAAGGAAAACCCGCGGAGCGTGGCGGCCGGCGGGAATGGCGCGCGCGAGGCATAATACTGATGGAGTAGGCCGAAGCGCGTTCGCGTTCCCGTTTTACGGTAGAGGGAGACGACGTGCTTCTTAACCGTCTCGGGCGAGATCGCGAGTCGTTGGGCTATCTCGACGCGCGAGGCCCCCGCGATACAGAGCTGGGCGACTTCGGTCTCGCGATCGCTTAGCCCGCGTCCCGCCAGGTACGCGTCGGCGGGCCGCCGCTTGGCGAAGGCAAAAAATGCCGCGATGCGCGTCGGTATCGCGAGGGCATGGGCGATCGGTAGCCAGCAATGCAACGAATGCAAACGCGTTATCCTGCCGCGTCCGTGCGACGTGTTCATAGTCTGTCCTTTTTTTTATCGTCCCCAGTATAGCAACCGCAAGGTGAAAACGCAAACAAATACCGCGCTTTCCGAAAAACGAAGACCCATGATATACTGGAGATAATGGGGCACTTCGGAAAGCTCAATTTGCTTTTCGAAGTGCCCTTGCAAATCCCGGCGGGATTTGCGGTTTTTATTAAAGGCGTGAGGTCAAAAAATGAAACTCGTGTCCATCAAGAATTCTCTCCTCACCGTCGAGGATCCATCAACTGGCGCGCATGAGCTCGTGCTTATTGAATTCGAAGCCGATGGGACACTCGTGATCGCGGACGCGGGCGCCGACGTTCCCCGCTTCGTCAAGCGCGTAAAACTGGATGCCTTCCCCACCGACGAGGCGGTGCATCGCCATATCGAGGCGGCGCTTGGCGGTCCCCGCCGCGTCCTCGAGGCGAGCGACCGATGCCTTGAGCTCGACTCGTCCGTCCTGTCGGGCCTTCGCAAGATGCCCGTCGACATCTTCGATAACGTCTATCTTGGCGAGGTGAAGGAGAGCGCCCTCGTGCTCTGCGTGGACATCAGGAACTTCAGCAACTTCCTGTGCCAGAACAACGAGAACGACGTCTTTAAGCTCATCAAGGATTTTACCTCGAACTTCCT
Organism: Spirochaetota bacterium; assembly: GCA_029571425.1. Lineage (GTDB taxonomy): Bacteria > Spirochaetota > Spirochaetia > Treponematales > Treponemataceae > Teretinema. The sequence continues at coordinate 2,571 of JAKPSR010000316.1, forward strand.
TTCGTGCGTTAATCAGTTTGGGTTCGGCTGTTCCTACTATAAGCTCATGGGCGACGGGGCCATCGTCATTTGGGACGAGACCACACCCGAGACCGTCTCGGACGCCTTGCAGGTATTCGATACCTACATCGACTTCGTAAACGAGGAGCTGTTCTCCGCGTACGATGGGCTCGGCCTCGCCGGGGCGCTGGTTATGGAGAAGGTCTTCAAGTACGAGATCTCGGCCGAGGCCTCGCAGCTGAAGTACCGCGATTACGTCGGGTACGGGATTAACCTCTCGTGCCGCCTGCAGGCCCTCGCGCGGAAGGATCACCTCGTGGTGAACCACACGCTCGCGCGGACCGGGCTCGTCCCGTACGCGGTGGATACCACCCCCGAGGCGCAGCTTGAGCTCAAGCTCCTGAAGGGGCTGAAGGACGAGGACCGGGGCGAGATTCTGCTCTACGCTCCGAAGTAGGCGAGCCTTCCGGCGGTTACCGCGCGCCCGTAGCCGTTGGCTTTCCGCAGGCCGGGCACGCGGCGTCGAACCAGTTGAAGTCGGCGCCGCACGCGCCGCATCGATACCGCGCGCGCATCTCGGCCGTCCACGCCGCGAGCCCCGCCTCGCGGAGACGCTTCATGTTGCCCTGCACCTCGAGGTGATAGGGATACCTCGGGTCGTTCATGAACTCGGTTAGCTTCTCGCAGGGATTTTCCGGGCACTCAAGGCAATAGCGAAGGCCACGCCCGCGCGCGCACGATTTGATCTCGCAGTCCGCGCACCAGCCGGTAACGTGGTCGCTCGCGCAACCGCCGCATTTCATCGGCCCACCGTCGTCGCCAAGCAGGGGCTTGCCTTTTTGGTTCGCCTGCCATACCCCGCAGCCGCCGCAGAAGAGCCCACAGTACCCAAGGGTCGCGTCGTCAGACATCATGCCTCCTTCGCCGGGAACGCGCCCAGGCCTGCCGCGACGAGCGCGCCGCCGGCAAGAAGAATAAGAACGCCGCACACCCTAACGAAGACGATCCCCGTTTGGCCGGGAAAGAGAAACAATACCAGGGCGACGACGACGGAGACCGATGCCTCGACGAGGGGCGGGGTAACCGACATCCCGGAGCGGCGCATGGCGAAGGCCGCGTAGGCGCCTACCGCGGCGCTCGCGAGCAGGGAGAAGGCGAGCGCGTAGGTGACGGCGACCCATACCGCGCCGGCGAATAGAAGGGGCAGGAAGATCGCCGTGACGCCGACGGCGAGCGAGATCAGCGCGCGCACGGTAAGGGCGCGCCTGAAGGCGACCGACTCCACGAGGCCGCGCGTCTTTACGAGGGCGAAGGCTCCGCTCGCGACGGACGCGACGCCGACGCTCACCACGACGGCGCGGATAAACCCCGTCGGGGCGAAGATCGTGGCGAGGCCGACGAGCACGAAGACGATCCCGAGGGGGAGGTAGGTTCTCATGCGATACGCTCCTTTTCGCGCTGCGTCGCGCGTCTTTTAAGAATACCTCTCGATGGGATAGGCGTCAAGGACGGGGGATGCCCCTCTCAGTATCCTACTGCCGAAGCCAGAAGCGAGACACGCTTTCCTTGAGCGATGCCGCCCGCTGGGAGAGCTCCTGGCTGGTGGACGCGCTCTGCTCGGAGACGGCGGCGTTGTCCTGAACTACCTGCGACACGAGCCGCACGTCGTTCTCCACGGTCTGTATCCCCGAGGCCTGCTCCTTGGACGCCTCCATGATGCGCCGCACCACCTGGGCAATCTCGGAATTTTTCCCCACGATGTCGCCCAAAGCCTGGGCCGCGTTCGATGCGATCGCGGCGCCGCGGCGCGCCTTCTCCACCGAATCCTGGATCTGGTCGGCGCTTTCCTTCGCCGCGCTCGCGCATTTATTCGCGAGGTTCTGCACCTCGTCGGCGACTACCGCGAAGCCCTTGCCGTACTTGCCGACCCTCGCCGCTTCCACCGCGGCGTTGAGCGCCAGGATGTTCGTCTGGAAGGCGATGTTCTCGATAGTCTGCAGGATCGTGCTGGTTTTTTCGGACGCGGCGTTGATCTCTCCCATCGACGCGAGGAGGTCTCCCATGAGCTTGTTGCCCTCCTCGGCGGCTTTCTTTGCCTGCGAGGAAAGGTCGAAGGCCGTATTGGCCTCGTCGACGTTGGCGCGCGTCCGCTCGGCGAGCATCCGGATGAGTGACGAGAGCGACTCGGTGGCCTCGGCTTGCTTGCTCGTGCCGGCGGCAAGGTCGACCCCGCCGTCTGCCACCTGGCGCGCCCCCGCGTCGAACTCGTCGGCAACTATCTGTATCTCGGCAAGGGTCGCGTTAAGCGTGTCGATGATGCGGTTGATCGCGTCCTTGATCTTGGCGAAGTCGCCCTCGAACTTCCCGTCGACGGACACGTCGAGATCAAGCCCCGCGACGGCGTCGAGCACGGAGACGACCCGGTTCGCGTAGGTCGCGAGCTCGTCTATTACCCGCGTCTTGTCGCTGATGCTCTCCGCCTCGACCATGATCTCGCGTCGGTTGAAGTCGATGCAGTTGCCTTGGTTGTTAAACCCGCCGAGGATCGCCTTGGCCATCGATCGGCAGGAGTCGTAGCCGCAGGCCGAGCAGTCGATCTTGCGCGACGCTTCCGTCTCCTTGCGGAGCAGGCGGAAGGCCGATTCGATCTCGGCGTCGCTCGGCTCGCCTCGCGCGACGCTTTTGTTCGCGTAGGAGCGCATAAAGTCGGATAGCTTGAGGGTTCGGTCGAAGCGCGCGAATAGCTCCGCCTGGCGCTTGCGCCCCAGCTTGCCGCGCTTCTCGAGCCTGGGCGCCTTGAGGCGGTTGAGCCGCTCGTCGGCGTCGTCGATGCCCACGTCCTTTAAGGTCGCCGTTCCCCGATTGCAGCCGTTGACGCAATTTAGGACATCGACCAACAGGGGCAATGGTCGCCCCGACTTGTCCCTGGTCTCGTACTCGTCCAGGTAATGATAGGCATGGCCGGTGCCCTCGATCTGCCTGACCCACGCGCCCGGGACGATCGCCTCCACGTTCTCGCGCAGTCCGCCCGGCCGCGAATAGACGCAGCCCAGCCAGCAGCCGATGTCGTCGAAGTCGGCCCCCTGGTATCGGTCGAGGTCGACTTCTTTCGCCTTTAGCCGCTCGCGGAGCTTGGCGTAGGTCACGTTATATGATACGTAGCCGTTGGTGTTCGGGTCGCGGAATTCCTCCGCCTTCCCGATGCACGGCGAGATGAAGGCGATGCGGTCGCCGATGTGGGCGTACTCCCGCATGTACACGGCCGTGCACAGGGTAGGGCTGTGTACGGGGGCTAAGCGGCCCAAAAGGGCAGGGCGATATTTCTCGACGTAGTTGACGATGGCCGGGCACGGCTGCGCGATGACCGAGTTCAAGCCCTTTTCCTTGATCGCCTTGAGATACGCCCAGGTCGTGATGTCGGCGCCGAAGGATACGTCGTACACATACCGCGCGCCAGAGGACTTTAGGAAGCCGATCAGCTTACGGTGATCCTCGAAATTCACCCTTGCCGCCGGGGCGGCCACCACCGAGATGGCCACGCCCTTTGCCAGGTCGTCGAAGAACGCGTCGGTGTCGTCGCGAAATTGACGAGCCCCGTGCGAGCAACTTTCCAGGCAGGCCCCGCATCGGATACATTTTTCCTGGTCGACGCGAACCTTGTTCTCGCCGTCCTTGATATAGGCGATGTTCGCCCCGTCGATCGGGCAGTTCCGAATGCACTTATTGCAGCCCACGCATTTCTCGTCCAGCGAATAGACTAGTTCGGCGGTTTCATGCATAGCGCTCTCCCCTCTTGCGACTTTGTTCGAGGATTCACTATTTACCAATTATCGACTGTCCGCATGCGAGAATGCAAATGGCGCGGGATGACTATAGGCTCTATCACGGTATAATACGCTATTTCAACAACCGATAAATCCTTATATGATAATGGTTCCAACACGTTTTGTACGTATGAGGTGAAAAAATGGACGGGAAAACGCGGAGCGCGATTCATGCAGGATTACGGGTATCGATCGTTCTGAAGGAAGACCAGCGAACGGGAAAGCGGACCGAGGGAATCGTCCAGGACATTCTCACGAATAGCCCGAGCCATCCGCACGGAATAAAGGTACGCCTTGAGTCGGGTCTGGTGGGGCGCGTTCAGGAAATACTAGGGTAGTTTCAGGCGAGAAGGTCGACGCGGTTGCCGAGCGCCGGGTCGGTGATGCTTTGCGTCATCATCTGAACGAGCGCGGCGCCCTGGGCCTCGGCCGAGTCCATGGCGAGCTTTTGCACCTGAACCGATGCGGCTTCCTGGACTTTATTCTGCGAAAGGGCTGTCGAAAGAGCGGCGATATCCATACAATTAAGGTACTCCCATTCCTTACGCAAGTCAATGTCTTTCCCCCGAACCCCTATAGGAGGCGATCCGCGCGTCGCCGATGATCCATGCTGAAATCACTACATCGACAGATACGCTGAATGTGTGTATACTACTATCATTATGAACGCGTAATTATTCCCTTTACCAGTCGAACACACACCTCATTAAAAGGAATATGGTATGGATATGTACGCGTTATTGAATTCCCTAGACAAACCTGAACTCTATGCAAAAGGGAGTCATGTCATGTGGACCGATCCCCACATGGCCGAGCAATTGCAGTCGGTGCATTTAGACCCGGAGCAGGATCTCGCGAGCCGGAAGCCCGATTCCATCCGGAGGACCCTTGAATGGATCGAAACCTTCACGGGCGGGAAGCCTTGCGACATTCTTGAACTGGGCTGCGGGCCCGGCCTGTATACCCAAAGGCTCGCGCAATCGGGGCACCGGGTCACGGGACTCGACTTTTCCGAACGATCCCTCAAGACTGCCCAGGAGCGCGCTGCCAGCGCCGGTCTCCAGGTCCGCTACGTACAGGGCGATTACCTCTCGTCAACGCTTACGGCCTCTCTCCCGGATCATGCCTACGATGTGGTCATGATTATCTATACCGATTTTGGAGTGCTTTCGCCCGTTGACCAAGCGACACTCCTCGCGTCCATCCGCCGCGCGCTCAAACCGGGAGGGCTTTTCCTTTTCGACGTACTGTACCCGAAAGCCATGGAAGAGAAGATGGGGGGCAAGCAGTGGGAAGCGGTACCTTCAGGGTACTGGAGCGCCGAGCCGTACCTTGCCCTGAGTCAGTCCATTCCGTATTTGGAGAGCCGCGCCTTCTTGAACCAGACCCTGGTCT
>JAKPSR010000322.1 GCA_029571425.1 Spirochaetota bacterium
CGCCAAGAAGGCCGTGGCTAAGAAGCCCGCCGCCAAGAAGGCCGTGGCCAAGAAGCCCGCTGCCAAGAAGGCCGTGGCCAAGAAGCCCGCCGCCAAGAAGGCCGTGCTAAGAAGCCCGCTGCCAAGAAGGCCGCCCCGGCGAGCAAGCCCGTCGTGGTCACCCCCGTCATTAAGCCGGCGCCGATGACCGTGATTTCCCCCATCGAGAAGAGCGACTTCTAAGTCGCGTCCCGAACGGGGAATGGCCGCGTCCACGGACGCGGCTTTTTTTATGCCCGCGCCAGGACGCGCCTGTACAACTAGCGGGAATCTTAACGAGTAAAATCGATAATCGCGGGAAGGGCGAGATCGGCGGGGAACCGGGCGGAAGCGAGGCTTCTCGCGAGCGCGGGAAGGAAGGTCGCGAGGAAGCGACTCCGCAAAGCCTCGTCAGTGCCCTCGCCGAACGCGATAATCGCGGTCCATGCGCCGCCCTTGTCGACCTCAGGTCGCATCTTTACCGCGCACTCGGCCGCGAGAAGAAGACCCTCGCGCGCCGTGCTCGTTTCCTGCGCAGGCGTCCTGCCCACCGTCGCCGGCCGCCATACCGCCGGGTTAAACACCAAGGGCTCGGCGGTAACCCATACCGAGAGTTCCATCCCCGGCCCCACGAGATAACGCCCGAATAGCGCCGGGATGTGGTTCTTCGGGAAGCCAGGAATGCCCTCGACGCGGAGGGTGCCGACGACGAGAACGGCGGGATCGCCGGGCGAATCCGCCTGGCCTCGCGGCCCCTCTGCGCGCGCCGGCGCGATCGCGAAAACGCACGCGAACGTTGTGAAAAGGGCGATTATACGGTACACTTGTCCCATGGCCGCTCCCAGCGATCTTTCCGTCTTGCTCAGACTCTATACGAGCAAATATAACACCCCAACGATCGTTCTGTCAGACTTTTGCGATTATCTGCAGAAGTACGCCCGCCATTACCTGGAGGAGAACCCCGAGCTCGTCGTCTACCTCGAGGATACCCAAAACACCGTCCTCGCCGGCCTCGAGAAGCTTGAGGCGGAGTCCAAGGCCTTCGTCTCGGCGGATCTTAAGGGAAAGCGAACGGTCTTCATTCCCCATTTTTACATCGATCGGATGGTTCAGCGCTACCGCGACATCGACGAGCGCCCCGAAGTGCCGTATCCGCTCGCCGGCGAAATTCCCTCCGGTTTCCCGCCCTCGTTCCTCAAACCTATACACATCACCTCCGACTTCACCGACCTCCTTGAGGGCGGCGAACGGACGAATAGCTTCCTCTACCAGATGATATTCCCGGACGACACACCGCCGATCGTCTTCCCCGCCTCGGTCTCACCCGAAAAGCTCCTCGACCTTTCGCTCTCGAAGATACGGCTCTTCCTCCGCAAGGACGAGAGCAGGGACTATATTCAAAAACGGCTGATGGTGGCGAACCCCGGTAAGGAAATCACGATCAAGAACTACCTTACCCAGTTCCTTTCCCGTCCTTCCGAGGCGATTCGCGGGCTCAAGCACTCGGGCGAGGCCTTTCTTTTCTGGAGCTACCTCTGCTCATTCGTGAGGCAGGATTATACCAAGAAGGCCGAAAAGACCCCCGAAGAGCACGCCCTTATCCAGTCCGTCTTCGTCACCGAGTACCTGAACAACTTCTACAAGAACAAGGCCCAGCAGGACCTACAGCGCGAGACGGCACTCAAAAACCTCGAGCTTTGCTTTCAGAAGCCCCCCTATTACTACGACATGGAGTCCATCCAGCGCTTCAGCGACTCGCGGGGCGTTCCCCTTCTCGGCCAGTACAAAAATACCGACCTCGACGCCTTTATCCGCGAAAAGACCAGCGAATCGAGCCCGAACGCCCTCCCCTACCTTCTCGTCTTCAAGACCGAGCACGGCAACCGGTATTTCGTGCTGAAGGAAAAGCTCATCCCGCTGATCGTCAAGCTCTGCGGGGAATGCAGAAAGCAAGTGAAGGACATCATCACCCGGTCGTGGTATCAGCTCCTGATCGCCTACCGACAGGAAGGGTCGATGAAGAGCCAGGCCGACTTCGAGAAGAAAATCGAGGAAGTTTGCCGCGAGGAAGCGCCGATTCTCTATTCCGTGCTGACGGCATCGTTCATGCCCCTGCTCGCGATGGAATCACAGGGCGGGGAATCGGGATCGAATGGCTTCCGCCTGTTCGAGCACGGCCGCGTCCTTCCCTACAGCGAGCTCCTGATGCTCGACCGCCAGGAGCTGCTGACGGACACCCGCATCCTTCTTCCGTTCTGGTACACCCTACCCGTAATCTCGGCCATCGTCGCCTTTTTCCGCCGGCCGCGAAGCCCGCGGAAGGCCGCGAAACAGGCGACCGCGAAGCGCGTCGGGACCGAAGAGAAGGAAGAGGGAACGGGCGAGTCGAGGCAACAGCGGAAGGCCGAGCTCAGGAACGCGGCGAACGAGGTCGAGCGACGGCTAATACCGGCGGGATCGAGCCTCGACAACGAGCTCTTAGCGAGCCTCGACCTGTGGAACCGTAACCTGAACCCAACCGCCAAGATGAACCTTACCGAGGACGTGAATTCCCTGATCAGGGACTACGTCAGGCGCGTCGTGAAGACGCTCAAGGCGTCGAGTTTCGACCTCGAGCGCGTCGAGAACCTGGCAACCGCCCTCGTCGATACCCCGAGCCTGATGAAGATCAAGCATCGGGACGCCCTACTGAGCTACGTTCAGCTTTATATCATCCAACTCATCAAGAACATCACGTAGGCCGGCGAGGGCCGCGCCGATCGCCGCCCCGCTTCCCCTTGCCCCCACCGGTATCGCGGGGCTTTTTCCCGGCCTTGGCACCGGCCTTCGCGCCGCCAGAGGCACGGGCCTCGGACGCCGCCGAGCCAAGTTTCTTTAGCTCGTCAACCCGATCCGGGTC
>JAKPSR010000336.1 GCA_029571425.1 Spirochaetota bacterium
GTGCGCGACGAGGTCGCCGTATCGGCGAAGCGGGCTCGTCACCTGGCTGTACATCCCGATGCCGAGGCCCGCGTGGTCGGCGGGAATCGTGCCGACCTTCCGCGCGCGCATCGAGCGGCGTTTGCGGTACTCGCCCGCGAGCCCCTCGGGAAGGTCGCGCGGTATTTCGGGCTCCTCCTGGCTTACGTACGGGAAGGGTATTCCGTTCTTGAATGCGAATCGGGCCGCCGCCTCGCCGGCGAGGAGCATGAACTCGCGGACCATGGCGGCCGCGCTCTCGTCGGGGACGGCCTCGATCGTGACCTCGCCCGTTTGCGGGTTAGCCGCGAGGTGGGTCTCGGGAAGGTCGATGAAGACCGCGCCCGCAGCCCGGCGCCGCGCGACGTTCCGCTCGGCGATCGCGAATAGCGGGGCGAGCGCGCTCTCCTCGCGGCGCGCGGTGGCCTCCGCGTAGGTGAGGCGGGTCACGCGCACGAGGCTTCGCGCGATCTCGACCTCGGCGACGGAACCTGATTCGCCGAGGCTGATGCCGAAGGAAAGGGCGCGCGATACGGGCGAAAGCCCGAGCGCGAAGAGGGCGAGGCTCTCGTCGGCGAGCATGCGCGCGGCGCCCTCGGGTACGTAGAGGGTCGCGCCCCGCGCCCGCGCGTCGAGGTCCGCGGGGGAATCGGGGATCACCGAGCTCGCGGGATCGGCCACGTGAACCCAGACGCGGTCGCCGTCGATCGAGATCGCGTCGTCGGGGTCAGAGCTCCACGCGTTGTCGATGGCCCATGCCTGAAGGTGGGTAAGGTCAAGCCGGTCACCCTCGTCCGCGGGGTCGTTTACCGAAGTCGACGAAGACGTGAGGGTGAGTCCGTGGCGCGCGGGCCATGGGTTCCGCGCGAGGGGCCAAAACCCCGAGGCGAGAAGCGCTCGATGGGCGTTTTCTCTCGTCTCCGGTATGCCAGCTTCCTTGAGGGCGCGAGACTTCTCGGTTCCGCCAAGGGCGAGCGCCTCGACGTCTTGTAGGAATTTCGCGTCCTCGGGGAGTCGTACGCCGTCTTCTGCAGAAATAGGGAAACCGGCGGACGACTTCGCGGCGCTGCGGTTCGCGGCGAGCCAAGTAGCCCGTAGCCGCGCGGCGAACGAGGCTCGCTCGGCCTCCTCAGCCTTTTTCCCCTCGGCTTTACGGACCCGCTCGGCGACCTCCTCGGCGGAGCGCACCTGTATCGGCAGGGAGGGGGAGGCCGCGTCGAAATAGGGTGACTCCGCGACGGCACGCCAGGCCGCCCAGGCATGGTCGCCCGCGACGGTCCCGAAGAGGAGCTCGGCGAGTTCCGTGTAGGACGGGGATTCGCCCGCGAAGAACTCGGCGGCCTCGCCGAAGTTTGCCTCTGGCGCGGTCGCGGCGAGAACCGCTTTTAATGAAGAGACTGGGCCGGGATGCAGGGCCTCGACATCCTTCTCGCGAACCTTTTTTTGTCCTGATGGGGTGTCTATCAGTATCTTGTCGCCCTCGAAGCCTGTTACGACGGCGGGAGAGGCGTGGTAGAGGACGAGGGATCGTTCGGTCAGTTTCATAACTCACTCTAGCATGGCATGGTAAAACGCCTCAAGCGGCATCGCCTGGCGGAAATCTCCATTTTATGCGCTGAAACTTTTATACCAAAAAAACCATTGACTCTGAAAATGGCCCAAAGGGCTGATATATTCATCGAGTATGCAAGGGGGTATCGATGAAATCAAAAGTTTTTGGATGTGTAGTAGTTCTTTTAACAGTCTTGCTGGTGATTGGCTGTGGCGGGTCGTCGGGCGGCGACTCAGATCCTAATGAACTTGAGTTGACTATGGTTTCCGTTCCCGGCGGCACCTTCCAAAGGCAAGCTACGCCCGGGAACAACGATACCGTCGGCGC
>JAKPSR010000354.1 GCA_029571425.1 Spirochaetota bacterium
GAGAGGAGCTTGCCCTCGCTCGAGAAATAGCCGAATCGGTCCTTAAGCACAAAGGCCTCCGCGTCCGATCCCAGGTTCGCGTCGGGTCCCGGCTCGACCAGCTCCGAGACGTCGCGGGTCCAGACGGGCTGAAGGTACAAGTCGGGACCGATGGGGCTGGCCGCGATAAACACGTAGGCGACCATGAAGACGACGGCGCCGGTCACGAGGTACTTCAGATTTCCTTTGAAGTTCATAGAAACGAATGGTATAATAGCGCCATGGTACTGTCAACATCGCCGAGCGAGAAGACCCTCGCGGAGCTCTACGCGCGTGCCCTCGAGGCCGCTTCCCGCGCCTACGCCCCCTATTCGCGCTTTCGCGTCGGCGCCGCCCTCCTTCTCGAGGACGGGACGGTTCAAACCGGGGTTAACGTCGAGAACCGTTCCTACGGACTCACCAACTGCGCGGAACGAAGCGCGATATACGCCGCCGTCTCGGCCGCCAATCGCTCGTTCGTCGCCCTCGCCGTCTCGACCCCCGACGCCGACTACCCGGTTAGTCCCTGCGGGGCCTGCCGTCAGGTCATTTCCGAGTTTATGAAGGCCGATGCCCCGGTCGTGTTCGGGCCGGATGCCTCGCGCCTCGTTCATACCACCGTTTCAGCCCTGTATCCCTACGACGCATTGCATGAGCTCGCTAATTCCCGTTAGCGGCGCTTGACATATAGTGTCGTATAATGCAAAATGACGTCGAATTCAGAATAGGAGATAGGGCCTTGGCAGACGACATACTTACCATTGAAGAAGTCGCGAAATACCTCCGCGTTTCCGAGCGAACCGTCTACGATTGGGCCCAAAAAGGGGAGATTCCCGCGGGGAAAATCGGAACCGTCTGGCGATTTAAGAAAGACGAGATCGAGAAATGGGTAAACGAGCGGCTGACGAGCTCCGTCCGGGGCGCGAACGGCTCCGCCGTCGTTCAAGTGCAGAATATCCTTTCCCCCGACCGCATCGTGATCCTTAATCACTCCACCAAGCACGACGCCCTCGTCGCCCTTGCCGAGACCCTCGGCACCGCGCCCCAGATAAAGAACCGGCAGGAACTGACCGTCGAGATACTCAAGCGCGAGGAGCTCATGTCCACGGCTATCGGCCGCGGAATCGCCATCCCGCACGTCCGCCTTTCCTCGGTCACCGACCTCGTGATGGCCGTTGGGCTTTGCAAGAACGACATCATCGACTTCCAGACGATCGACGACGTGCCGGTCCGCCTTCTATTCATGATCGCGGCCGCGTACAACCAGCACGCCTACTACCTGCAGACCCTTTCGTTCTTCAGCACCCGGCTCAAGAACCCGGCGCTTCGCGAGGGCCTGCTCGCCGCGACGACCCCGATGGCCGCCTATCAACTGCTGACCGCGCGGGAATAGCCTATTCGGCGAAGGCGGGAAAGACCACGGGAAACCACTTCGCCGGATCCGCTATGTCGCTCGCGATCATCCCCATCGATTCCTTGCTCGTCGTGTCCGCGATGAGGTACTTCTTCGACCCAACCTGAAACCGGGCCCCGGGCCCAGGCACGTCTATCGCGGCGACCGAATGCGCGTACTCGGGTGACACGAGGAGCACGGCGTCGATCCCCATCTGGTTTAGCATCAGCACCAAAAGGAGCGCGCGGCTGTCGCAGTCGCCGCGCTTCCCGGCGAAGGCGTCGGCGAGGTTGAGGAAGTCGCTTCCCTCGCGGTCTCGCTCGTACTCAAAGCCCTGCGTCCACGAAAGAAGCGCCGCCGCGATCTCGGTTCCTTCGCGGGGCAAGGCCCCCTGGGCCGCGAAAGTCGCCCTCTCGAGCCTGCGCCACGAGTCGCGCCATATCAGCCGATAGTAGCGCTCCCAGGCCTTAAACACGAGGGGGGAGTTGAGGTAAAGGGTCAAGACGGAGAACTCGCGGTCGACGACGGACTGGTTCGCCTGCGCGTCGATCTTGTCGAAGGGAGCGCTGACCCGCTTGCCGGCGAAGTCGGCGGCGATCTCGATCGCGCCTTCCGGACGCCATACGCAGGCGGTCATCGGCCCGGGCTCAAAGTACGATCCCTCGTCGGTGTAGACCGCGTCGAGGGCGGAGATCATCAGGGACTCGCGCTCGACCTTCGCCGCCTCGTCGGTATAGGCGACCATTACGAGATATCCCGCGCCGCGCGCGAGCTCAAGGGCGAGCGCCCAGCCCGCCTTCGCGTTTTTTCCCGCGCGGAAGGAGAGTTGGCCAACGGCGGCCGAGCGGCCGCGCCACTCGAAGGGAAGGACCTTGGTTCCGGGGCCCAACGCCTCGATCGCCGACGAGAGCGCCTTGCCCGCGTCGGGGGCGGACTTGGGGCCATACAGGGCGAGCTCGAGATCGACGGGCACGATGGAATGCGTGAAATGGTAGCGATCGGCGCCCGACTGGGTCGTGAGCTCGAATCCCTCGGGAAGGTCGAGGCCGTATCCCCAGGTAGGCGAGGCGAGAAGCTCGGCTCTGGCGGCGGTTGGCATGAGGATGGCGAGCGCAAGGGCGATCAATAGGGTTTGGGCGATGCCCGATCCCCGGCGACATTTTACCGCGAACATAGTATCATCCTCCCATGAAAGACGTGCCGATCCTCTACGAGGACGACGAACTCATAGTAGTAAACAAACCGTCCGGGCTTCCGGTACAGGGCGGCGAGGGAATCGCGGTATGCCTCCTCGACGTCCTTGAGCGCCAAACCGGCGCGAAGGTCTATCCCGTGCACCGGCTCGACCGCGACACGGCCGGGGTACTCGCGGTCGCGCGCTCGAGCGCGGCCGCCGCCGCCCTCTCGAAGCTTATCACATCCGGGGCGCTTGTCAAAGAATACCTCGCGATTACCGTCGGCGCGCCGCCTGACCGCGGCGGGGTGATACGCTCGCCGGCGGGGAAGCCCGGCGCCGAGAAGGCAGCGGATACCGCCTACCGCGTTCTTTCCGTCGCGGGTGGTCTTGCCCTTCTTTCGCTGACCCTTGGCACGGGGCGTACCCACCAGATTCGCATACACCTCGCCTCGATCGGCTGCCCGATCGTCGCCGACGACAAGCACGGTGACTTCAGCGCGAACAGGGAGCTTCGCCGCAGCTTCGGCGCGCGGAAGCTCCAGCTTCTTTCGTCGTCCCTGGAGTTTCCGGTCGCCGGGAGGCGCGAAAAATTCACGGTGCCGCTTCCGGCGCATATGGCCGACCTCGCCGAGCGGGCGGGACTGCAGCTGCCTTCCGGGCATAGGGTGGACTCTTGACAGAGGAAGGGGTTTTGTCCATCATACCTCAATAAATGGAAAAAGCTACCCTTACGAAGCCCTATCTTGAAACCCTTTCGACGCGCGACTTGGTGGCCCTCGCCGAAGAGGTTGGGATCGACATCCCCGAGGGGCTCAACCGTCGCTTCATCATCGGGGAGCTTCTTGAAATCTCGGAGGACGCGCGCCGCGCCGAGGCCGAAGGCCTTCAGCTCGCCGACGCCGAGTTCTCCGCCTCGGTCGAGGCTTTGCCCGAGACCTATAACGAGACCAGGGTCACGGTCCTGCTTCGGGACCCGGGATGGATATTTGTGTATTGGGATTTCCACACGACCGTGTTTTCCTCGATCACGGGTAACCACCGGTTCGAGACCTTTTTCCTGCGGGTTAACTCACTCGACCCCGCCGCCGTCGAGCAGACGCGCGACTTTTTCGACGTCGAGGTCGGCACGCACGACCGTAAGTGGTACGTGCATCTTTCGTCGGGCGAGCGCGCGTGCCGCGTGGACCTGTACGCGCGCAACGCGCAGGAGAAGGAGCAGCTTCTCGCCCGGTCCAGCGCGATAGTCGTTCCCGTGTCCCGCGCCTTCGAGGCGCCGTTTCCCGTCGACCGGAGGCAGCCGCCCCTCGTCGAGCTGTCCGGCATCACCGCGCTCAGGAAAGAGCATTTCCGGAATCATCGGCAATCCTTTGCCTGATTGCGGTTCGGAGTAACGTCGCATGTCTGATTCTTCGATCCTGTTAGTACTTGACGCCGAAATGCCATTCGTCAGGCACCCGGAGGCCCCGGGTTGCGTCGAGGAATCGTGGCTCTTCAACGCCATCTCCTTCACCTACCTCCCGCTGCTTCGCTCCTGCACGGCGCTCGAGACCGAGGGCGTCAGCTTTAAGCTCGCCATCGCGTTCGCGCCCGTGCTCTGCGAGATGCTCTCGGACCCGACCCTCGCCGATCGGTACGTAGACTCCCTTAACCGCTCGATCGAATTCGGCATGAAGGAACTCTCGCGGTCGCGCGATCGTTGCGCGAACGCCATCAAGGCGCACCTCTCGCTCCTCGAGCAGAACCGTCGCGAGTTCGTTGACATCTACGAGCGGAACATCCTCGGCAAGTTCGACTACTTCGCGGCCCGCGGGTTCATCGAGATACTGGCGACGACGGCCACGTCCTGCTTCCTTCCCCTTTTCGCGGACATACCCGAGGCGCTGAACGCGCAGATCGAGA
>JAKPSR010000362.1 GCA_029571425.1 Spirochaetota bacterium
CTGCGCCGACGATCCCGGGGCCTGCGAGGCCGCCAAGTTGATCTACGCGAGCCGTCCCGACATCGTGTTTACACCCTACGGCGAGAAGGCGCTGGGCGACTGGCGGCTCGCGGTGAAGGGGATAAAGGACGAGAGGCTCGTCTTCTCGCTCGCCGGCGTCCGCGGCGAATTCCGGCTCCGCGTCCCGGGAAGGCACAACGCGCGCAACGCGGCGGCCGCCATCGCGCTCGCCATGTCCCTCCTGCGCGAGGAGGGGATCGAGCCTACGATCGAGCTCGTAGGCTCCATGCGCGCCGCGATCGAGTCGTTCGCCGGGTCCCGCCGCAGGAGCGAGATCGTGGGAGAGGCGGGGGGAGTCCTCGTCGTGGACGACTACGCCCACCACCCGACGGCGATCCGGACGACGCTCGCCGGGCTTCGCGAGTTCTACCCGAACCGCCGCATTGTCGTCGATTTCATGTCGCATACATACTCGCGCACCGCGGCTCTTCTCGAGGACTTCGCCGCCTCATTCGCGGACGCGGACGAGGTTGTCCTTCATAAGATTTACGCCTCGGCGCGCGAGCGCTACGAGGGCGGGGTCGACGGCAAGACTCTTTTTGAGGCAGCGAAAAAACGGCACAAGAAGGTCAGCTACTTCGATGAGGTGTCCGACGCCCGGTCCTTCCTCCTCGAGAGCCTCAAGCCGGGAGACCTCTTCGTGACGATGGGCGCCGGGGATAACTGGAGGGCGGGACGGGACTTTCTCGCCGACGCGTCGGCGGCGGGAGCCTCGGGCGCCCGCGCCGGCCGAAAGGAGAAACGAGCGTGAGAAGCATGACCGGCTACGCCTACGTCGAGGAATCGACCGACGAGGTGACCGTTTCCGTCGAGATCAAGAGCTACAATTCCCGCTTTCTCGACCTTTCCGTCAATCAACCATACTGGCTGTCGAGGCTCGAGTCGCGCCTTCGCGAGTACGCGCAGGCGCGCGTACTTCGCGGTAAGACCGAGCTTACCGTCCGGATACGTGAGAAGCGCGCGGGCGTCGCCGTCGTCGCCGACACGGAGCTCGCGCGCGCGTGGCGGGACGCCGCGTCCGAGGTGTCCCGCTCGCTTGGGCTCGGCGGGGAGGTTCCCCTTTCCATGGTCGTCGCCCAGGAGGGCGTTCTCCGCGCGGAGCGCGAACTCGATGTTGACGCGTATTGGGCTCGGCTCGAGCCGGTGCTCGCCAGGGCCTTCGCGGATTTCGACATCGCCCGCGACCGCGAGGGCGCCGCGCTCAAGGCCGACATCGAGGCGATGCTCTCGCGCATCGAGGCCGCCGTCGGTCTCGTGGGGGAATGGGCTCCCCGCATGGAGGAAATATTTCGGGAGGGAGTGCGCGCGCGCTTCGCCGAGGTTCTCGGTGACCAGGTTGACGAGCAGCGCGTGCTGCAGGAGACGGCGGCCCTTATCGTCCGCTATACGATAAACGAGGAGATAGTGCGGCTTCGCGCGCACATCGCGAGCCTCAAGGACGAGATACGCTCGAACCCGGCGCCGGGCAGGAAGATAGACTTCATTTGCCAGGAGATCAACCGGGAGATAAATACCATCGGCTCGAAGAACCAGATACTGGAGGTCGGGAGGGCGGTCATCGACGTGAAGGACGCCCTCGAGAACATACGCGAGCAGGTACGCAACGTTGAGTGAGGGGTTTGCCTTGAATTACAGGATTCCCGCTGGGCGGGAGCTTCGCGTCGCGATATCGGGAAGGTCTGGGTGCGGCAACACCACCGTGTCCAAGCTTCTCGCCTCGAGGCTCGAGGTGGACTGCGTCAATTTCACCTTTCGGAGCCTGGCCGCCGAAACGGGCGTTCCCCTCGCCGAGATCATCGAGCGCGCGAAGGCGGACGACTCGTTCGACCGCGCCGTCGATACACGGCAAGTCGAGCTCGCGCGCCGCGGCTCCTGCGTGCTCGGCTCGCGCCTCGCGATTTGGATGCTCGACGAGGCGGACCTCAAGGTCTACCTCACCGCCTCGGAGGAGGTACGCGCCCGGCGCATCCTCGAGCGCGAGGGCGGCGACATCGCCGAGATCGCCAGGTTCACCGCGATGCGCGACGCGGAGGATACCGGACGCTACCGCAGGCTATACGGTATCGACAACACCGACTTCTCGCACGCCGACCTCGTCGTCGACACCGAGAGCCGTTTGCCCGACGCCATCGTGGAACTCATACTCGGCCGGCTAGAGGAACGTGGGCTCGTCGAGCGCGCCTAGGCCCACGCCCGCGGAGATCGTGGAATTCCGCGAGGCGATCATGTCCCATTACCGGAGCGGCGCGAGGTCCTTTCCCTGGCGAGACACGCGCGACCCGTACGCCATTCTCGTGTCCGAGTTTATGCTGCAGCAAACCCAAACCGATCGCGTGGTGCCGAAGTACCTCGCGTGGCTTGCCGCGTTCCCGACCGTGCAAGACCTCGCTTCGGCGGAACTCGCGGACGTGCTCGCGCTCTGGGTGGGGCTTGGCTACAACCGTCGCGCGAGGTTTCTCCACGAGACCGCCCGCGCGATCGTGTCGGCGCACGGCGGCAGGGTCCCGGACGACGCCGAGGCTCTCGACGCGCTGCCCGGGATCGGGCCCTACACCGCGCGCGCCATATCGACCTTCGCCTACGGCAGAAGGCACGCGTTCATCGAGACGAACATTCGGTCGGTCTTCATTTATTTCTTCTTCAAGGATCTTGAGGACGTAAGCGACCGCGAGGTGCTTGGGCTCGTGGAGGAAACGCTTCCCGACGAGGGATGTCGCGATTGGTACTACGCGTTAATGGATTACGGCGCGGCCCTTAAGCGAAGCGTGGAAAATCCCAACCGGAGAAGCAAGCATTACGCGCGGCAATCCCGCTTCGAGGGATCGCCGCGGCAGGCGCGCGGGGCGATCGTCAGGGCGTTGACCGCGCATGGCAAGGCCGACGTCGACCTCATCGTCGCCGATTCTGGTATAGAGCGGGAACGGATCGTGTCCGCTCTCGAGACCCTTATGCGCGACGGGATAGTGGCTGAGAAAGGAGGGGTCTATCGAATCGGGGGAAAAACTTGAGGCTTCTTGACCATGGGTGCCGCGGCGTGGTATACAATAACGGCAGCCATTTGGCGCGCCTCGCGGATGTCGTATAACGGCTATTACCCCAGCCTTCCAAGCTGGAGACGAGGGTTCGACTCCCTTCATCCGCTTTCCCTTTTTCATTAGTCCATTCTCCTCGACCGCGCGCTGTCACGTTGAGAACACGAAGCGCGATACCTGTGGTATACTACTGAAACGAAGAGAGGGGGATACGGATGCGCAAGGCCTTGGTCTCGTTATTCATCATGTTCATTGCTTTTACCCTGGCGACGGCGGAAGAGGGCGGCATCTTCGACGGTCCCGTCGGGACGTACGCGATCTACCACGACACGCGGTTCGGGGACGACGTTTTTATCGGCCTTTGCTATGTCGGCGAGGACACGTTGCTCGTTCGTTCCTATGAGACGAAGACGCAAAACGAGTTGCTCATGCTCGTTCCGTTCGTTAAGGAAGAGGGCGAAGGGATTGGCCTCGGGCAGGAGATGCGCGTGATTCGGGGCGACATGCAATCCAGCAAGGCGAGCGCAAGGCTGTTGCCGATGCTGATGAATTGGTCGCAAACCTGGTTTTCGCTAAGGGATACGATACGTGAGAAAGCGGAATACCGAGTGTCCACCGACGACGACTACGCGTATAAGTCGTGGATTCCCGTGTTTCAGATTTCCCGCATAGGCGATGAAAAGGACTTTCGCGTCGTCTCCATCGGCATATTGAGCAGTAATGCAGATCCCCGCTTCTTTTCATACAACGAGGAACCGAAACCGCAGGCCGCGGAAAGCTATAAAATCGATAAGAAGAAGCGAAGCGAAGTCAGCATAGACGGAATTCGTTTTTCGCTGGACGAAAACTGGAAAACGGAAGATTCCCGCGTGTACCGCCTTCAAAAAGCCTCTCCGCAGGACGCCGTGCTCACGGTGGAGACCTTCGACTATGCAAAAGCGGGTATACCCTCCGTGTCCCTTCTCGCGTCCCTCATCGTCATCGGGAATTCAGAGGTCATAGTTCTTATGGACGGGACCGAGTTGGCGAAGAGGAAAGATGGGTTTGAATTAACCCTTCGAATGTACGATCCTAACCAAGGGAAAGTCACGGTGCAAAAGTCGCGCATTGTCGAGAAAGGCGAAGGGATCGTTACGATGACGTCGTTGGCGTGCTATGAGACCCTGTATCTCGAGAATAAGGCGTATTTTGACTCGATCGTGCGATAGGGGCGGCACCCCGTTCGCTCGATCGTTGACAACGCAAATTTCAGGTGGTATCATTTTAGAAGAAAACACGCGAATCTGGGTGGTAAACCATGAGCGACTCCTCTCTGCTTGAATCGGTGCTCGACTCCTCTTTGGCATTTATGTGCGTCCTAGACTCCGAGGGCGTTATCCTCAACGCGAGCGATAGCTTTGCCTCGCTCGTCGGGCCGCGAGGACGGGAATCCCTTAAGGGCCAGCAGATTCGGACGGTCATGCGGGGGCGCGACGATCTCGAGCCGTTGCTCGCGCCCATAGGCGCGGTCACGTCGGGCGCGATTAGCCCCTGCCCGGTCGTCGTCGCCGTGTACGAAGGCAGGGAAAAGCCCCTGTGGGCGAAATTCTCCTTCGCCCGAGTCGTGTCGTCGAATGGACCCCTGGTCCTGCTTACCGGCTGCGACGTGACCGCGGAGGTAGACGAGAAGAGACGGTCTGAACAGCGCGCCCACGAGCGTTCGAGCCTCCTCGTCAGGATGAGCAACGAGATCAGGACCCCGCTCAACACGGTTCTTGGGTACGCCCAGCTTATGCAGGGCCTTCATGACCTATCACCAGTCGCGAGCGAGTACCTCGCGACGATCATAGCGAACGAGAACGCGCTCCTCGAGCTTATTAACAACGTGCTTGAGCTTTCGAAGTACGAGTCGGGCCAGACCGACGTGACGAGCGGCGAGACGGACTTGCGCGAGCTCATTTCGGGGGTCGCGAAGGCGCACGCCGATTTGTTCGAGCGGAAGGGGATATCCCTTACCGTCGACGTCGACGCCTCGGTCCCAGACGTCGTGCTGACCGACGCGTCGAAGGTGCGGCAGATCGTCTCGAACGTGGTCGGGAACGCCCTTAAGTTTACCCGAAAGGGAGGGGTAACGGTTTCCGTCTATGCCTCGGGAGCCCTCGTCGCCGTGGACGTCGAGGACACCGGTATCGGCATGGACCCGGCCGAGCGCGGCGAGGTATTCGAGGTATTTCATGGCGCGTCCGGAGGCAGGGAGCGCGCCGCCGGAAGCGGGATCGGGCTCGCGGTCGCCCGAATATTCGCCCGCATGCTCGGCGGGG
>JAKPSR010000364.1 GCA_029571425.1 Spirochaetota bacterium
ATGAGCGCTTCCTTCATCGACCGCGTCACCGCGCTTTGCGCGCAGTCGCGCCTCGTCGCCGCGGTTTGCGTCGCGACACCGTCGGGGACCGTGTACGCGTGGCCCGAGCGATCCCCTTTCCTACAGTACGACGTTAACGGGCAACCCCAAGTCGTCGCGGGCTCGTTTTTCACGAAGGCGCAGAGCGCAAACCTGGATATCGGCGATAACGCGGCGGGGTCCGTCGTCCTGACCGCCGTCGTGCATGTCTTGCCCGAGGACGCGATATTCTCCGCGAGCCGAGACTCGTTCCTGTTGATCCTGGCGGTCGTGCTCGTGACCCTTATCGTGATAATCGCCGTCTCGCCCGCGAAGGCGAGGCGTTCCGTCGAGACGACGAGGCCCATGCGCCCGATGCCGATGGACGATCGCATCGATGATACCGCCGTGTCGACCGAGACCTACGACGAGCCTGACGCCCCTTCCGTCGCGATCGACGTATCAGACGAGCCGCTCGCCGCGTTGCTTCCTAAGGACGACGCGGCGGAGAACGTGGGTATGGTCTCGGAAACGGTTGTCGAGGGAATGGCTCCGTCGGCCGAGTTCGACTCGGTCTCCTCGTCGAGCGGTCCCGAGGGACTGTATTCCCCCTACACCGGGCTCGGCTGGGAGCAGTATCTCGTCGAGAGGCTCGACTCGGAGCTTCAGCGCGCCGCGTCGTCGGAGCAGGATCTCGCCCTCTTCGTGATTCGCGTGTCGGGGTTGGTGCATACGGACCTTCTCGCCCGCAAGATATCGAAGGTTCTCGCCGATTCGTTTAAATTCCGCGACCTCGTCTTCGAGTACGGGCAGGACGGGTTTGCCGGCATCGTGCAAAACATCAACCTCGACCAAGCGATGAAGCTGGCCGACGGGCTCTACGCGGAGATCGACTCGATACTGATGGGCCTTTCATACAACGGTCAGATCACGGTTGGGATAACGACGCGCACCGCGCGCCTACTTCCCGCGGCACGCATGATCGAGGAGGCCTCAAGCGCCGCGCGAAAGGCGATCGAGGAGCCGAGCTTGCCGATCGTCGCGTTCCGCGCGAATCCCGAGAAATATCGCTCCTACGTCGCCGAGAACGCGTAGGCGTCGAGCCGCCTTTTCGCCCAGGCGCTGATCCGGTACTTCCTGCCGTCGTCGAGCGCGAGCGCGTAGTCTCCGTCGCCGAGGCTATGCAGCGAGAACGATACGCGACGCCCGTCGCCGAGCTCGAGCGAGACCGTCGTGTCGGCCGGCGCAAGTTGCGCGCCGGCATCGATGACGTCGATCGCCTGCAGGGATCGCAATCCTTCCTCAAAATACCCAGCGTCTTTTCCCACAAGCCTTCGCGCGGCGCCTTCCTTCGATACGCTCGCGTCCTGTAACGTCGCTTCATCAATCATTGCGGGGAAAGGCCGTAAATCGGCCCAGTACGCGCTTCGCGCCGAGAGGAAAGGCGATAGGTCGTCCTCGACGCGGAGGACGGTGAGGTCCCTTCCCGTGCGCGCGTACAGCCCCTCGCCGGTCGCGTCTGTCGCGCCGAACCACCAAAGGCCGACGATCGTCCCATCCGCCGCTTCGGCACGCACGGCGAAGGCGCTCGCCTCGTCGAGCGAAAAATCCGCCCACGAATCTGGCGACCTCGATACCCGAGCAATGGGGCGCTGCCTCGAAAGTGCGGCGAGGAAGGTCTCTATCGCCTCGCCTCGCGCCGGATACGCGGCTCGACCGACGGCGATATCCCATCCAACGCTCGATCGGGTAAGCTCGACGGCGCAGTCCGCGGATGAAAAGAAAAGACGCGAGACTTGGGACGTCGACGCCTTCGGGGGGAAAAGCGTCGATTGAAAACCGCTGTCGTGATTGCGCGGGGCGCGTGAGATAATGACGGCGCCGACGAGGGCGATATTCAGCGCGACGAGTGCGCGCGTCGATATGCGCATATTACGGTCTTCGCCTTCGCGCGAGGGCCAATGCGGCCCATGCGAGGATGAGGGTCGCGGGGAGTATCACGAGGGATATCAGGGCGCCGCGCTGCGCGCCACGCGCGCGATCGGATGCGGTAACCGTCGGGTCGCTTGAGGACGAGGCCGCGGCATCCGGCGTCGATCGCTTCGTTTGGAGGAGCCCGTCTTTCCCGCTCGCCCACTCGACCGCGCTCACGAGGTAGTCGAGGTTGTAATCGGAGCCGGTGAACTCGATCGAGGTCCCGACGAAAAACTCGTCCCCGATAGCGAATACGCGCCCTCGGGCCTCGCTCGTCGCCGCGAGGATCGCGCGCTTCCCTTCTCCGCGGGCGAAGAGGCTCGCCTGCGAGCCAAATGGGTTCGTGTCGAAAGGCTGCCCCATCCTGACGGCGTCATCGGTCGAGCTGAGTACCGGCGTGAGGCGTCGGTCGGGCTCAGTCGCCAGTATAAGCTCCGAAGGCCAAAAGAGCTGGAGACCGGTAAAACCGGACGCGAGGGGGCCGGGGGACGCGTTCGAGGCGAGGACGGTGACCCAAAAGGGGTAATTCACGAGCTCGTATTTGCTTGAGTCGAGGGCGGGCATCGTAATGCGATAGCACGAGGGATCGAGGAGAAGATCGCCCGAGAGCCTGATGCCGAGGCTCGCCAAGATCGCGGCGACTGGGTCATCTCCCTTCGCTCTCGCGGTCCAGTCGCCGTCCGTGCGTACCTCGTTGGCGGAGACCAGGAAGACGGCGTTCCCTCCTCGCGCGAGGAAGGCGTCAATCTCGTTCGCGGTCGAGCCCGAAACCGCCTGCGAGCCGATGACGAGGAGAACGGTGCTTGGGTCGATCGGCTCGCCCGCGGCGTAGGCGATGGGCGCGAAGCCCGCGTACTCGAGCCAGGGGATCACGTACGGATGGGTTCGCGCCGGGTCGGGGACGCCCCATACAAGCGTGAGGCGTCGTGGACCGGCGACGAGGGTGCCGACGATCCGGGTGAGGTCATATTCGACCAAGGATGCCTCGTCTGCGAAGGGAACGGACAGGCTTTTTCCCCGGTACTCGACGACGACGCCCGAGTAGAGCTCGACGAGGCGCTCCCCTTCGGGCGTCGGGACGGGAACCTGTCGCGGGACGAGGCCGAGGGACGAGCGGACTTGCGCGGAGATTGACTCGGGGTCGGCGATGACGAGGCGTACCCGTTCGCGCGAGGAACGGGCGTATGACTCAAGGGCGTCGCCAACCGCGCGCGTTTGCGGGAAGAAGCTGGCTAGCTTGGGCGAGCGAACCCAGGTGACGCGAACTTCCGCGTCGAGCCCGGCGAGGACTGAGCGAGAATGCGGGGTGACCGTGTTCGCCCGCGCCGCGGTGAGGTCGAACCTCGGCGAAAAGCGCGAGACGGCAGCGGCCGCGAGAAGGCACGCGGTCGCTGCGAGAATATACCGGTAGGAGCTTTCCTTCTTCATGCCCATCTCCTCGAGGAAAGGCGCGCCGCGTCGAGCAGGACCATCGCGGCGGCCGATAGGGCGAAAAAGGCGACGTCGGCGACGTCGACGACGCCGCGCGCGAATGAGGCGAAGCGCCAGGCGAACGAGACGGAAACCAACGTGCGTTCGAGAAGGCCAGGCAGGGAAATGGCGCGCGGGACGAGATGCGCGGACACGAGAACGGCGATGAGCGCCGCGGTCGCGAGGAAGGGCACGAGGTTTCCCCTCGCGAATCCGGAGATGAGTTGCCCAAGCGCGAGGGCGGCGGCGCCAAAAAGGGCGAGGCCGAAAAGGGTCGAGACGAGTATGCCGGGCTCGACCGGAACGAGCGCGCTGAAGGAAAGCGGTATGACCAGGGTAAGCGCGATCGAGGAGAGATAGACCGCGTAGACCGCGAGGAATTTCCCGAGGGATAGGGAAAGTTCCGGCACCGGGGCCGCGAGGAGGAACGACTCGGTGCCCGCCTTGCGCTCGTCGGCCCACACGCCCATCGTCAGCGCTGGCGCGATAACCGTCATAGCGGCGGGGATCGCGGCCCAGTAATCGGAAAAGCGCGGTTGGTTGGCGAAAAGGACGGGAACGCCGACACCGACGAGGGAGGCGATGGCGGCGACGAGGGCCGACGGGGAACGCACGAGGGCGCCGAGGTCCTTTCCGCACACGGCGAGGGCACCTAACACGAGGCGCTTCATCGTGGAGCCTCGGCGGCGGGGGTTGCTTCGACGAGGCGCAGGAAGGCGCGCTCAAGTCCGTCCTGCCCGCGAATCTCGTCGACCGAGCCCTCGGCGCGGACGAGGCCCTCGGCGATCACGACGATCCGGTCGGCGACGGCCTCCGCCTCCGAAAGGATATGCGTCGAGAGTATCACGGTCTTCGTTTGCGCGAGCGATCGCACGAGCTCGCGAAAGCCGGCGAGCTGCGCCGGGTCGAGGCCGGCAGTCGGCTCGTCAAGGACGAGCACGGGGGGATCCGAGACAAGGGCGCCCGCGAGGGCGAGTCGGCGACGATAGCCGCGCGAGAGCTCTCGCGCCGGCCTATTGAGGACATCGGTGACCGAGCAGAGCTCGGCGACCCGCGATACCTCGGCGTCGCGATCGCGGCGCGGCACGAGGCGAAGCGAGCACGCGAAGCGGAGAAAGCCGCGCGCGGTAACGCAGTCAGGGAACGCCTGGTCCTCGGCGACGGACCCCGTGAGTGCGCGAACGCCGATCGGGTTTGCCGAGACCGACGCGCCCTCGACCAGGGCGTCTCCCCCGTGTGGCATGAGCCGTCCGGAGACGACGCCGAGCACGGTCGACTTGCCCGCCCCGTTCGGGCCGAGAAGGACGGTGACGGATTTTTCGGGAGCCGCGAAGCTGACGCCGGCGCACGCCATTACCGGGCCGAAGCGGCGCACGACCTTATCGACCACAACCACGATCGCTAATCCTCGTATTGGATGGGGATGACCATGCGGTCCTTCGAGAGGACGGTATGGGGAAATACTTCCTTCGCCTCGGCGAGAAGGGCCTTGAGCTCGAAATCGGTGTAGCGCGGGCTGTAGTGGATTAGGGCCATCTTCTTGACGGCGCCGTCCCGCGCGACCATGGCGGCTTGCTGGGCGGTCATGTGGCGCTTCTCCGCGGCGGTGGCGGCGAGCGAGTGCTCGAACATCCCCTCGCAGACGAGAAGGTCGGATCCGGCCACCTCGCGCGCGATCGATGGGAGATACAGCGTGTCGGTGACGTAGCTGAACTTCCTGCCCTTCCGCGTCGCGCCAAGGACCTCCTCGGGCCTGACCTCTTTCCCGTCTGAGGAGAGGACGGTCTCGCCTGCCTGAAGGCGAGACCAGAGCGGACCGCACGGGACGCCAAGCTCGCGGGCGCGGTCGGGGTTAAAGGCGCCTGGCCGCGGACGTTCCTCGAGCGCGTAGCCGACGCAGGTCTTCGTGTGCTGGAGGGGGAAGGCGCGGACGTCGAAGTCCTCGCCGCTGTAGACGATCCCCGGCTCGTATATTTCCTTCACGACGATCTGGTAGTTGATGTACATGTCGAGGACCTTCCTGCTCGTCTCGACGTACTCGGCGATCTTCGGCGGCCCGAAGATGTAGAGTGGGTCGTCGCGATCGACCTGGGACGAGAGCATGAGGAGCCCGGGAATGCCGGTGACGTGGTCGGCGTGCGTGTGGCTGACGAATATCGCGTTGATCTTCTTCCAACGAAGGTTAAGCTTGCGCAGGGATACCTGGGTCCCCTCGCCCCCGTCGAACAGGAAGAGGTCACCCTCGCGGCGGAGGAGCACGGACGTGAGGTGGCGGTACGGAAGGGGCATCATGCCCCCGCAGCCGAGGATGAAGGCTTCGAGGTTCATGCGGGCCAGTATACCTCGAACGGGGCGCGCTTGACAATGGAACCGGATATGGTACACTTGTGCGCATGACGAACACCCTGCTGATTATCGACCCTCAAAACGACTTCTGCGACCCGAAGGGAGCCTTAAGCGTGCCCGGCGCCGAGGCCGACTGCAAGCGACTGACCGAAATGATTGCCCGGCTCGACAGTCGGCTTAATTCCATACACGTGACGATGGACACCCATCATTTCTTCCACATCGCCCACCCCGTCTTTTGGGTCGATGCCTCGGGGAGCCATCCGGCGCCGTACACCATCATCACGTCGGAGATGATCGCCGCGGGTAAGTGGAAGGCCTCCGTGCCCCAATACCAGCATTACGCGATCGAGTACGTGGCGACCCTCGAGAAGACGAATAAGTACAACCTCTGCGTGTGGCCGCCCCATTGCCTGATCGGGACGTGGGGTCACGATATCTACGGCGTCCTCTCGGACGCCCTGATCGAGT
>JAKPSR010000378.1 GCA_029571425.1 Spirochaetota bacterium
CCTCGAGGGCGGCAACCAGAGCCTCGGTCCAAACGACCTCCCGCATCGGGTAGACGGCGAGGGAATCGACCGAGCCGGTCGAGGACTGGGTCGCGGGGTCGAAGGACCTGATATGCTCGACGGCGTCGAAATCGAAGGTGATTCGGTGCGCCTCCGCCTCGCCGGGCATGAAGACGTCGAGAACCTCGCCTCGGAGGGCGAATTCCCCGTGGACGGTTACCCGCGGGACACGGGTGTAGCCCGCCCTCGCGAGGCGCTCGGCGAGCTCGGCCGGGTCGAATCGGTCGCCTTTCTTGACGGGAAAAAGGAGGCTACGCAGGTACTCGGGCGGCGGAACGGGCGTCAGGAAGGCGCGCTGGGTCATCGCGAGAACCCGCCCGGCGTCGGCGGCCTGCCCATCCAGAAGGGCGGCGAGGCGGGCGACGCGCTGGCCGAAAACGAGGAACCCGACGGGGGCTGGGCGATAGGCGATCGTCCCCCACCAGGGCAAAACCTCGGCGTCGAGGCCGGCGAGGTCGAGGTCCGCGCGCAGGGCCTCGAGCTCCTTCTCGGTGGGGACGACGACCAGGATACGCCCGCGTATGCGCTCGACGTATTCGGCGAGGAAAAAGCCCAAAAGGCCGCCCTGAGCCCCCTCGATCTCGTAGGGCCAATGGCGACCGTCCAGCCGCGCGAGGGCGTCGGTCATCTCCGGCCACTGATGGATGGCCTTCTTGAGGGAAGAGACAGTCATGGTTGCCCATACTATCACGGACGGGGAGATTGCAAAAGTCGTTGACATGGGGTAAACCTTTTAATGATAGGAAAAAAGCGGCCGATATATTGAGAAAGGGAGAAATTCCGGTGAAACACCTTCTTTCGACCATCGCCTTCCTCGCCTGCGTCGGCCTCGCCGCTGGGCGCGCCGAAGCCCCCGCCGCCACGTCGCAGCCGGCCGATCAATCGGCCGACATCCTTTCGGGCGCCGACGTCTCGATCCGTTTTTACGACCGGACGGTGTACTATCCCGGCAACTCGCCCTCGGAGCCCATTCTGGTCCGCGTAACGATAGCGAACAACACACCGAATACCATCCGATTCAAGCTCGCCGACGACCACTTCTTCAGCGTGGACTTCATCGCGATGAGCGCCCGCAACGTGCCCCTCGAGCACACCGACCTCTACCTCCGTAAACGAACGACAAATCAGCACGTATACTTCCGCGAGCTGAGCCTCGAGCCGGGCGAGGAATACGCCTTTACCGAGAACGTGAAGGATTATCTCGCGATCAAGGACCCGGGGATGTACGTCCTCGAGGGCCGCTTCTTCCCCGAGCTCAAGCGGCGCGGCGACTTGAGCGAGCCGAACGCACGCACGAACCGCCTAACCCTCGAGGTAAAGCCCTCGCCGGGCGCGGCGGCCGTCCGCGTCCTGCCTGTCTCGCCGTCGTCGGCCGAGATACTTCAGCCGCAGCCCATACCTCCCGACCAGGTGGTCACCTACCTCCTGACCGCCCGACAAAAATCGCGGTGGGAGCAATTCTACCTCTACCTCGACCTCGAGCAGATGCTCTCGCGCGATCCCGCCCGTAGCCGTCGTTTCCGCGCCGAGAGCGAGAACGGTCGCTTCGCCATGATCGAGAACTATAAGAGCGAGCTCGCGCAGGCCAAGGCCGACAAGGACATCGCGACGATACCGGTCGAGTTCCAGATCGAGCGGACGAGCTACACGGCGACTGAGGGCACGGTCACCGTCATCGAGTGGTTCGACTACCGCACCTTCCGCGAGAAGAAGCGCTTTACCTACTACCTGGTTTCCCGTGACGGGATATGGCGCGTCGTCGACTACACGGTCGACAACCTCGGAACCGAGTAGGAAGGCCCGACGCGCATGAAAGCACTGGTCATCGCCGATAGGGACGCGCCCGTCGCGGCCATCGCCCGTTACCTCGAGCCCGCCGGCTTCGACATGATACGGTACCGCTCGGCGGTCAAGGCGCTCGACAACATCGAGGAGATCGCGCCCGACGCGGTATTCATCAGCGCCGGGGATTTTCCCCGGCACTGGAAGGCGATCGTCCAGTTCATCCGGGCCGATACCGGGAAGGACCGAACAGTCGTCGTCCTGCTCGCCTCGGACCGCTTTACCGAGGATGACGCGGACAAGGCTCTGCATATCGGGGTTCAGGCGATCGTCGGCGAGGACCTTTCCGGGGCGAACGACGACAAGAAGCTCTTCGACATCTTCTCCCGCTACCGATACCTTGGCCCGCGGCCGGCCTTGGCGCACGGGGAGG
>JAKPSR010000404.1 GCA_029571425.1 Spirochaetota bacterium
GCAGCCGTCTCTGCCTCGGCTACGGTCCCCTCGCGACGTCGGGAGTCGAACCCGGGCGTTTCGTGGAAATCGTATACGAGAACTTGGTCCGGGAAGGTTTCCTCGACGAAGCGGTTGAGCTCGTCCTCGGTCGCGACCTCGAGAAGGTCCGGTTCCCATTCGGCTTCGAGATACTCGACTTCGTCCACGTTCCCCGAGACCACCTCGGGCTCGAACGGCTCCACGACGATGTCCCCGAACGCGTCGATAATCTCGTCGACGGGGATCTCGCTTGCCGGGCTTTGCGCGTTTTGCGTCGGAGTCGCCATCGATTCGTCCGCGCGTTCTTCTTCCGAGAATGCCTCGAGCTCGACGATATCGTCAGTCTCTGCCTCAGCCAGCTCCTCGGCCTCGCCGATTTCCTCGACTTCCGCCGCTTCCGCGATCTCGTCGAGCTCCTCAAGTTCCTCGATTTCCTCAGGCGCCCCGTCTGCGTCAGACGCGGCAAGCTCTTCTGGCACCTCGTCAAGTTCGGCGATCTCGTCGAGTTCCTCAAGCTCCTCGAGGTCTTCGGGTATCGATTCCGCCTCGGCGATGGAGGCGGCGGAGACGGTGGAAGCGGGCGGGGTCGAGGGGCGGCCCTGCGGCGCTCGCGTCGGGGCGGTCGCGTCGGGAGGCGCCGCGGGCGCGCCCGCGATATTCAGCGTGATCGCGTTGTTTTGGAGCACTTGCTCGAGAAGGGCGCGGATCTCGTCCGCGTTCCCAATCTCTTTCTTGCGCGGCGCGTGCTGGCCGATCGCGGCGATGATCTCGTCCCAGCTTCGGTCGAGGAGGGCGTCGATTTCGGCGCCATGCCGCTTGTTTAGGCGTTTCCCAAAGCCCTTCTTAATCTCGGCGTTGACGTCGTGCCGTCGATAGGAGAGGCTTTTGCCGATCTCCTCCCAATCGACCTCTTCCCCCTTTTCCATGAACTCGTTGATGAGCTGGATCTGGAAGCGGCGAACGCGGTTTCGGACGACGACGAGATCGTCCTGCCTGAAATTGAGGAGCAGGAACACGAGCAGGAATAGGGTGAGGAAGCAGACGGCGAGGAAGAGGACGCGCACCTGTTTCGGGAAGACGAAAAGGTCCTCCTCGGCGAGTTGGCCCGCGAAGCCCGACTCGGACTTGCGCGAGATTAAGACCCATCCCCCCGAGCCCGCGGCGATCAGCTTGCCGGGGGCGAGTTCGTTCGCGAGCCATCTCGCGACGACGGCGTCGGTTATGAAATCCTTCCCGATCGCCGGCGCGCCCCGGAGGAAGCCCTGCGCCTTTCCCTCGGCGTCCGCGATCGGGGTGATCGTGTCGCTGAGCCGGGAGAGGCCGAGCGATACCAGGCGCTGCGACACGGCCCGAGAGGCGAGCGCGAACACCGCGGTGCCGCGATAGGTCGAGTAGGCGTCCTGGAAGGGAAAGCAATACAGGAAGAGGTCCCGTTCCGGGTCTACGACGACCCGGGGCGCGGACCCGTCTAGGGCGGCGACCCGCGCGTAGGGGAGGACGGCCGGGCCGGAACCATAGCTCTGGTAGGAAACGAGAAAGCTTTCTTTTTTCAGGACGTCGGCCGGATAGGTACTGAAGTGGATGCGCCTGATCCCCCTGTCGTCCTTGGACCCCGCCTCCGCGTCGCCCGAGTCGATGATGCGGATGCCCGCGAGCCCCGGGACCTCGGCCACGAGGTTCGCGGCGAGGACCTCTCGGTCGAAGATGTCTTGTCGGCTTTGGTTTGGCAGGAGGCTCCGTCGCACGGATCCTTCATTAAGGAAGGCGGAAAAACGGGATATATTCTCGGCGTGGAATTCCTCGACGGCTAGGGCCGTCTGGGCGAGCTGGCCTTCGAGGTTGGCGATTACCGAAGGTTGATAGAGGCGCGTCTCGACGAGGGAAAAAAGCCCCGCGTACGCGGCGACGGCGATCCCGGCGAAGACGAGGGTTGAGATGAGTAGGCTTAGGGCGACCTTCGGCGCGACGCGCACGATACCTCCGGACTTCTAAATATCTCCATTATGTATCGGATGAAATTGGGCAAAGCATTATGGGCACCGATACAATAGGGGCATCAAACTATCATTTTTTTCGCCCATCGGATATAGTCATACTTGATGATAGACATCGCCGCGGAAAATGCAAGACTGCCCAGGGCCTTATTGGTGGGCGTCGCCGAGCCAGCCCTTCGGGGCGACGACGCGCCCATGCGGGAACTCGCCAGCCTCGCCGAGACGGCCGGTCTTGAGCTCGCCGATACGGTGATCTTAACCCGCCTCGAGCCAACCCCGAAGTACGGGATGGGCAGCGGCAAGGCCGAGGAGATCGCCGCGCTCGCCAAAGCGCGCGAGGCCGACCAAATAATCTTCGACTTCGAGATATCCCCGACCCAGCAGCGGAATTGGGACAAGCTCGCCGAGATACCCTGCCTCGACCGGCAAGAGCTTATCATTCGCATATTCGCCGCCCGCGCGAGCACGCGCGAGGCCGTGCTTCAGGTCGAGCTCGCCCGGCTTCAGTACTCACTGCCCCGGCTTGCCCACACCTACGGGAACCTTTCCCGCCAACGTGGCGGTCGGTACGGGACGAAGGGCGCGGGCGAAACCCAGCTTGAGCTTGACCGACGCGGGGTTCTCGGACGCATCGCGATCATAAAGAAGGAATTGGCCGCGGTTAAGAAGGACCGGGCGACCCAGCGGAAGCGCCGCGACAAGGTTCCCGTCCCCTCGTGCGCCATCGTCGGCTACACTAACGCCGGGAAGTCATCCCTTCTGAACGCCCTCACCGGGGCAGGCGTCCTCGCCGAGGATAAGCTCTTCGCGACCCTCGACCCGACGACCCGCCGCTTCGACCTCCCCTCGGGCCGCGCCATCCTCCTTACCGATACCGTCGGGTTCGTCCGGAACCTTCCGCACAGCCTCGTCGAGGCCTTCCACGCGACCCTCGAGGAAGCGGCCTTTGCCGACGCCGTGGTCATCGTGCTCGACGCGTCGGACCCGGACGCGGCCCGTCAGCTCGATACCACCCGCTCCGTCCTCGGCGAGGTCGGGGCCGGGGAGAAACCACGCGTCCTTTTGCTCAACAAGAGCGACCTCGTCGATCCCTTCGTGCGCTCGCGGCTCCGCGAGGAGTACCCCGACGCGACGTGGGTGAGCGCCCGGACTGGCGAGGGTCTCGCGGATGCCGTGCGGGCCATCGAGGCGACGCTCTCCGGCGACGAGTCTACCTACCTCCTTCCGCTCGATCGACAGGATCTCGTCGCGCGCGCCCACCGCGAGGGCTCGGTCATCGAGGTGCGGTACTTAGACGAGGGGATCGAGGTTCGGGCGCGCTCGCAGGGGCGCCTCCGCGCGGCGCTTGAGGGGTTCGAGGTCCATGACAACGCGTAGCCTTTCCCGGTTCGAGGTCGTCCTCGTCGTCGCGGTTATCGCCCTCGCCGCGGTTATCGCCTTCGGCACGATTTGGGCGTTCGCGTTCGGCCCGGCCAACGCCCGACGGGCCGACCCCGCCGCGGAGACGATCGTCGCGGAGTCCGGCGGGAAGCGCGCCGTTTTCGGCGGGATAGGCCAGCTTCGTGCCGCGACCGCCGACGACGATGCGGTTACCGTGGTCGTCTCGCCGTACTTCCCGTACCCGGCTGACGACGCCCCGTTCCGCGAGGAGCTCGTTTCCCGAACCGTCGAGATGCGCCGCCTGGTCCTCGATTGGTTTCGCGCCCGTCGCGCGTCCGATCTCGCCGATCTTGGCGAGGACGGGGTAAAGGCAGCGCTCCTTACCGAGATAAACCGCGTCCTGCTTCTCGGCCGCCTCGAGGCGGTCTATTTCGACGAGTATCACGTCATAGGCGAGGACCTGCCCGGCCGCCGCTGATTTCTCGGGCGGCAACGCAACCGGCGGGGCCGTTCCGTGTCTGAATTTACCAAGGGGGTTCGTATGATCGACAGCGGTGCCGCCCAGGCAACGCCCGCCGCGCAGGTTATCGTGGCGGTGATCCCGATCGTCGGGATCGTGATGGGCGCGGTCGTGGTTTTCTTCTATCTTTTATGGAAACATCGGGAGATTGTCCGTCAGATCGAGAAGGGCGTGTATACGAAGCCCTCGTTCGACCTGAATCTGTTCTGTCTGCTGTCCGGGTTTTTGCTGGTTGGGGTGGGAGTCGTCCTGTCGACCCTCTTCCTGTTGATTGAGGGGCTTTCCTACTCCTTGATCGGCGGGTTTATCCCTCTGGCGTTGGGGGCGGGTCTGCTCGCCTTCTACTTTATCGCCCGCAGCGACAGACCTTCTCGTTGAGATTTCCCCGCTTTCCATCGTCTCCGCCTGCGGGCCCAGACGACGCCATACTGTGCCGCGCCATCCTCGCGGGCGACTCGGAGTCCTTCGCGACCCTCGCCGAGCGGTATCGGCGCCGGATTTTTGCCCTCGGGTACGGCTTTTTCAAGAACGCCGACGACACGGAGGACTTCGTCCAGGATGTCCTGGTGAAGGTCTATCTTTCCCTGCCCGGGTTCCGGGGCGAAGCCCGGTTTTCGACCTGGTTGATGCGCATCGCGTACAACGCCGCCGTGAACTCGGTACGGCGCAAGCGCGAGTACACCACCCTGGCCGACGACTTCGAGATCGTCGACCCGGGGGAGACCCCGGAGGAGCGGCACGTTCGCGAGAGCGCGCGCCGCTCGATCGGCGAGGCGGTCGCCGCGCTTCCCGAGCGGTATCGGGTGTGCGTTGACCTGTATTTCTATCAAGACATGCCATACGGCGAGATTAGCGAGGTGACCGGCTTGCCGGTCAACACGATTAAGTCCCACGTGTTTCGGGCGAAGAAACTGCTCGCGGAGCAGCTTAAGGACGAGACCTAAGCGGGGAAGGAGACGACTGGATGGATTGCAAAAAGGCCATGGATCGATACCTGGCCCTGGACAAGAACGAGGCCGTGCCGATCGGCGTTACCCTGCACTTGATCGCCTGCCGCGATTGCCGCACCGCGGTCCGGCGCATGACCGAGGCGGAGGCCTTGCTCGCCCGACCCTTAGGGCACGAGTCAGTCGCCGTCGATCCGGCCGTCGCCGGAGCCCTCGCGCGAATCGCGGCCGCCGGCGCCGCCTATCCCGACGTCTCGGGAAAGAACCCCGTCTCCCTTCTCAAATGGTTCGTCGTCGGGTCCTTGCTCGCGGCGGGCTTCGCTACCGTGCCCTTTAGCTTCGTCGGCTCGTGGACCCGCGACGTGTTCGGCGGGGCGTACGTCGTTCCGCTTTCCATCGTTTGCGGGCTCGCCGTTACCGCCTACTGCGGCCTCTTCGTGGGGACGAACATCGATTTCTTCGTGAAGCGCTTCGGGCCCTTATCTGGCCCTAGTTCCACAGCGACGCGGGGTTAATCGTCGAGCGGTATTTGTAGACGGTGAAGTGGAGGTGGGGACCCGTGCTCTGGCCGGTGTTCCCGACCGTCCCGATCTTCGTCGCCGGGGTAACGTATTTTCCCCGCGCGGTAAGGATCGAGTTGAGGTGCCCGTACATCGTCTGGTAGCCCGAATGGTGGGCCACGATCACGTAGTTCCCGTAGGTCACGTCGTATCCCGTCGCCACTACCTTCCCGTCGAGGGCCGCGTAGACGCCCGAGCCGCGCGAGGTCGCCATGTCGATCCCATTATGGAAGGTCCTGCTATTCGTGAACGGGTTGTTGCGCCATCCGTAGCGCGACGAGATGTAGTATCCGCCGCGGAGCGGCTTGCGGAAAAGATCCCCGTTTATTTCCTGCAGGGTAACCCAGTCGAGCTTGGCGTCCGGTAGGAAGATCGCCGCTCCCGCGGGCACGGCGTTGTCGGTGATCCCGTTAACCAGCGCGAGCTTCTCGAGCGAGATGCGGTATTTGTCGGCGATCGATTCGGGAGAATCCCCTTTTTTGACCGTGTAGAGAATTCCATTTATTGACGGTATCTTGAGCAGCTGGCCGATTTGCAGGGTTCGCGTGTTACGGAGTTTGTTCAGGCTGATAATCGCGTCCTGGCTGACCCCATGCTCCTCGGCGATCTTCCCGACCATGTCTCCCTTCTTGACCGCGTATACCGAGTAGAAAAGCTCCGGTATCTTCTCGACGACGGCCTCGCCCGGCCGCTCGGAGGGAAGGCCGGTGTCGGCGCCGCCCATGCCGGTGAACGACTCGGCGTCGGCCGAGGCGAGCGGGGTGGGGGCCTGAGCCCGCGCGGGGTCAGCGGCGGGGCCAGCGGAACCGATATCGGACCCGCAAGAGGCGGCGATCAGGACGCTGAGGGCTGAGAGGGCGCTGAGGGCGGTACGTTTCGAGATCATCGTCATGGTGTTCCCCAGTATAGCATGGTTTGCGTATGCGTGTGAAAATTATCGGACGAATCGTCGGCTTTGGTTAGTTTCCTTTTTTACCGAGCCCGATGAGGTAGGTCTCGAAGCTCTCCGCGCGGCACGCTTCGGGCTTAAAACCGCGCGCCGTCGCGAAGAGGGCGCGCATTTTCTTTAGGATTTCCTGCTCGCCCCCGCCTTGAAAGACCTTGACGACGAAGTTGCCTCCCGAGACGAGTAGTCCTTCCGCGTAAACCAAGGCGAGCTCGACGAGCCCGCTTGAGCGGGCGGTGTCGACGGTGCGGTTGCCGGTGGTCGCCGGCGCCGCGTCGCAGACGACGAGGTCGTAGGGGCCGAGCTCGGCCGCCGAGGCGCGGATCGCCGGGGCGTAGAGGTCTCCCTGGAAGAAGGAAAGGTTATCCCCCTTCACGTCCTTGGCCAGGGGGGAGAGGTCGATCGCGGTGACGCGGCCCGTGCCGTCGAGCTTGCGGAGAAGGTACGTGGTCCAGCTGCCGGGCGCCGCGCCGAGGTCGAGGGCGCGAATACCCTTGCGGACGAGGGCGAATTTCTCGTCCATCTCCTTCAATTTATAAACCGACCGCGCGGGATAGCCTTCTTGAAAGGCTTTCTTGCTCCAATAGTCGGGTTTTTCGTAGCTATTCGCGCCCATCGCGGCCCCTCGCCTGAACACCGGTTATACGGTAGAATATGCCCATGAATATAGAGTATACGAGCCGGCTTGAAAAGATCGAGGTCGCCCTCGAGACCGCCCTTCCCCCGTCATTCGGGGCCGATTGGACCGCTTTCGCCTTTTCGTCCCTGCCCGCCGCGGTACGTCCGTCTCACCTCGGTCCCCTCGTCGAGCCCTGCCGCGACCTTTTGTCCCGCGGGGGAAAGCGCTGGCGCCCGCTCTTTCTCGTCCTCTCGTGCGAACTTTCGGGCGGAGGCGATCGCGCCTACGGCCTTACCCCAATCGTTGAATTCGCCCATACCGCCAGCCTCATCCATGACGACATCGAGGATGGGGCCGACGAGCGGCGCGGGAAGCCCGCCATTCACCTTCTGTATGGGGTCGACACCGCGATCAACGCGGCGAGCTGGCTCTACTTTCTCGCCGAGGCTACCATCGACTCCTTTCCTTCGTCGGATTCCCTAAAGATCGTCCTTCACCGGACGGTCGCGCGCGAGCTCCGCCGACTCCATCTTGGCCAGGCGATGGACATTGGCTGGCACCGGACGCCGGAATTCGTCCCCGTCCGCGCCGAGTACGAGGCGATGGTTTCCCTCAAGACCGGCACTCTGTCGCGTCTCGCCGCCGAGCTCGGTGTCCTCGCCGCCGGGGCCGACGAGGGCGCGGCGACCGCCTTCGGCGACCTTGCGACCGGGGTGGGGGTCGGTTTCCAGATCCTCGACGACGTGCGAAACCTGACGACCGGGAATCCCGGCAAGAAGCGGGGTGACGACGTCGTCGAGGGGAAAAAGAGCTTGCCCGTCATCATGCACCTCGAGCGCCGACCGGAGGATCTCGCCTATCTTTCCGAGCGGTTCCGGCGCGCCCGCGCCGAGGGAATTGGCTCGCCGGCCGTCGAGGAGGTTATCCAGCGACTGCACGAGTCCGGGGCTGTCGACGCCGCCCGCGAGGCGGGCCGTGCCCTGATCGAGCGCGCTTCGTTGAGCCTCCAGGGCCGATTCCCGGGGAATCCGGTCGCCCCCCTCGTTTCCGGCCTTTTCGAGACCATGCTCGAAGGGCTTGTATAGCGGCTCCTTTTTCTTCACCCGCGTTCCTTGTTTTCCCTTTCGCGATGTAGTACGCTTATCGCATGAGGACAGGGAGGTTCACGCCCGCCCATATTTGGACAATCGCCCAAGCGAGCGCCGGGAGCGCGGTATGCATCCGCCCCGAGGGCTCCGATCACGTTTTGCCCGTGTACGTGTCCGAGAACGAGATACACACGATCCTCGTCGAGCTTACCCACATCCTCGCCCCCCGCCCAATGGTCCACGAGTTGCTCCTCTCCGTCATCGAGTCGCTGAAGGCGAAGCTTGAGCGGGTGGAGATCTACGGCATACGTAGCGGCACCTACCTTTCGCGCCTCATCCTCAGGCAGGGAAATCGCGAGATCGCGATGGAAGCTCGCCCGGCCGACGTCCTATGCCTCTCGGCGCGAACCGAGTGCCCCATATGGGTCGACAACCTCGTGCTCGAGCTGAACGGGCTCCCCGCCGAACAAGTCGCCGCCCCTACGGAGAGCGAGACCCCGTCGATCCTTTCCTTCCTCCAAAACCAGCTTGCGGGCGCCCTCGCCGCCGAGGAGTACGAGCGTGCAGCCATCCTCCGCGACCGCCTGCACGAGCTCGAGCGAGCCCTTCCCAGCGCGCTTTCTGCGCACCCCCGCCCTGTGGTATAGTACCCGCGGGGGAATATCCGTGACCGAATCCTCAGAATACCTCAACGATAGCGCCGTCGTTCTCGCCGCCCAGGGCCATCACGCCGAGGCGATTGCCTGCCTCGAGCGCGCGGCTCGGCTCGATCCCGCGCACGGGGTGATATGGTTTAACCTCGCGCTTAGCTATCGCGCGACGGGAAAGCTGGCGGAAGCTCTTTCCTGCCTTGAGCGGGCGAACGAGCTTAGCCCGGCGGACTCGGACGTCCTCGATACCCTGGGGGTCGTCCAGCACGAGGTCGGCGAGGACGCGGGCGCGGAGGCGTCGTACCACGCCGCCCTCGAGGTCGCGCCGGAGAACGGGCGAATTTGGAACAACCTCGGGGTGCTTCGCTTTAGCCAGGGCCGCTTCGAGGACGCGCGGCACGCCTTCGAGAAGGCGGTCGCCCTTATCCCGGATTTCGAGGACGCCTTATTCAACCTTCGCGACGCGTACGACGAGCTCGGTGACGAGCGATCGCGCGATATCTGCGCCGAGAGCCTTCGCGCGCTCGAGAGGCGACGCGAAGGCGGCGCGGACGAGGTGAAACCGTCATGAGGATACTGTATCTCGCCGAGATCGTCGGGAAGGCCGGCATTTGGTGCGTCAAGTCCGCCCTCGCCGACTTAAAGCGCGAGGAGAAGCCCGACGTCGTCGTCGCGAACGCGAACGGCGCGACGGGTTCGTACGGGCTCGGGAAGCAGCACGCCGGTTACTTGCGCAAGCTCGGCATCGACGTGATTACCGGCGGGGATTGCGTCTTTTACAAGAAAGACCTCGTCGAGGGATTCGAGCAAACCCCCTACGTAATCCGGCCGGCGAATTTCCCGCCGGAAAGCCCGGGTCGGGGCTGGCGGCTCCAGCAGACGCAGAAGGGAAAGCTTGCCGTCGTCTCCTTGATCGGGCGCGCCCTCTTTCCGCGCGTTCACGGCGACAATCCTTTCGAGGCCCTGGCCGCGATCGCGTCCCGACTCAGCAAGGAAACCCCCTTCGTCCTCGTCGACTTCCACGCGGTCGCCACCGCCGAGAAGCAGGCGTTCTTTTGGCACTCCGACGGAAAGGTGTCCGCCGTCGTCGGCTCGCACGGCCGGGTGCAAACCTCGGATGAGTGCGTGCTGCCCCAGGGCACCGCGTGCATAACCGACGCGGGGCGAACGGGAAGCCTCGACTCGGTCGGGGGGACCGATCCCGCGCCGCGCATCGCCGAGTATCGGAGCCGGCTTCCCGAGTGGAGCCGCGACGCGTGGGCGAACCTCCGCGTCCAGGGTGCCGTGATCGATCTTGGCCCGGACGGGAAGGCCCGCGGGATCAGGCGTTTCTCGGT
This sequence comes from Spirochaetota bacterium, assembly GCA_029571425.1. Classification (GTDB taxonomy): domain Bacteria; phylum Spirochaetota; class Spirochaetia; order Treponematales; family Treponemataceae; genus Teretinema. Next base: position 10,063 of record JAKPSR010000404.1, read on the forward strand.
GCCGTGCCCGGAGCCGAGCGGCGCCGAGCAGAAGGAGACGTGATGCAGGAACGGGGACGGGTCGTCGGAATCGACGGGAAGGTCGTGCGGATCGTGCCGCTTGATATAGAGGCGTGCATCGGCTGCTCGAACGCGGGGTGCAGGAGCCAGGGGAGCGTCTTCGAGGCGGAGAACCCGCGAGGGCTCCCGCTCGCGGTGGGTGCCGAGGTGCGCGTCGTCGCGCGCGCTGGGAGTCAGGCGGCCCAACTCGCCGTCGCCGTCCTATTCCCGATCGCGGCCGGGGCTGCGGGCTTCGCGTGTATCCCGTGGGTGGTTCAAGGCGCGGGGGAAGGCGCGCGAGTCCTTGCCGCCTTCGCGTGCGCGGCGCTCGCCGCCGGCTTCGCCGCGTTCGCGCGTCGCCTCGTCCCGCCTCGGCTTCCCGAGGTCGCCGAGATCCTCGACTAGCGATTTCCCGTCAGCGGGCGAATTCCTTTCCGTATCGGTTTATCGTTTCGGCCATTCGGTCGAGGCTTACCTGCTCCATGACGCCGCCGAACTCCCAAGCGACGCGCGGCATCCCATACACGATGCTCGACTCCTCGTCCTGCCCGATGGTCCGCGACCCCTCGCGGTAGAGCTCGGCGAGCTTCGCGGCGCCGTCGCGCCCCATCCCGGTCATGATGATCCCGAGTGCCCTATTTTGGTATTCGCGCGCGACCGACTCGAAGAGGACGTCGGCAGAGGGCCGGTGCCCGTTTTCCGGCGGCGCGTCCGAGAGGTGGGCGATCGAGGCGAGGGGCTTTCGCTCGACGGAAAGATGCCGGTCGCCGGGGGCTATCAGGATGCGGCCCGGCTTGACGAGGTCGCCTTCGTGGGCTTCCTTAACCTCGAGCGGGCAGATGCGGTCTAGGCTGTGGGCGAACTCCTCGGTGAAACCCGCCGGCATGTGCTGGACGACGAGGATAGGTTGCGGAAGGTCGGCGTCGAGTTTGGCGAAA
>JAKPSR010000405.1 GCA_029571425.1 Spirochaetota bacterium
GGGAAAAGTCGGTATGCACGTGGAGGTGGACGAAATCCTGCATGGTATCCAGTATAGCATGCGTCGGGCCGTTTTGGGCAGACCCTGGGGGTGTTGCCCTTCACTGGCCCTTGTCGCTACAATTGAATAAAACCATGTCCGACGCGAAGAAGACGAACGCGATGCGCATCCTGGAATCGATGGGCATCCCGTTCCAGACCGACCGCTACGAGTTCGACGAGGACGCCCTCGACGCCGTCACGGCGGCCGGCAAGCTCGGCATCGAAGCCGGGCGCGTCTTCAAGACCATCGTGATGCGAACAGACGAAAACGAGATCTGCGTGTTCTGCGTCCCCGCCGACCGCGAGGTGAGCCTGAAGAAGGCCCGCGCGGCGTCCGGCGCGCGGGAGATCGCCCCCGTCAAGGGGCACGAGCTCCTCGCGCTCACCGGCTACGTGCGCGGGGGATGCTCGCCCATCGGGATGAAGAAGCGCTACCGCGTCTTCATCGACGAGACCGCCGTCCTGTACGACCGCGTGCACGTCAGCGCGGGCCTCAGGGGGATTCAGCTCGTCATCTCGGGCGACGACCTCGCCCGCGCCGCGGACGCCGTCTTCGCCGACATCGCGCTCGAGGCCGCTCGCTAGCGGACAGGGCAAAGGAGCCTTTTAAAAATGATGAAACCGGAGTTGATCCGTTCCCTAAAGGGATACGGCCCGAAGACTTTCCTGAGCGACCTTTCGGCCGGGCTTATCGTCGGCGTCGTCGCCCTCCCGCTCGCCATCGCCTTCGCGATCGCGAGCGGCGTCCCCCCCGAGCGCGGGCTCTTCACCGCGATCGTCGCCGGGTTCGCCATCTCGGCCCTCGGCGGCAGCCGCGTGCAGATCGGCGGCCCGACCGGCGCCTTCGTCGTCATCGTGTACGGCATCGTCCAGCGCCATGGGTACGAGGGGCTCGTCGTCGCGACGATAATGGCTGGCGCCATCCTCCTGGCCCTCGGGTTTCTCAAGCTCGGCGGCCTCATCAAGTTCATACCGTACACGATCATCACCGGCTTCACCGCCGGCATCGCGGTCGTGATCTTTACCTCGCAGATCGGGGACTTCCTCGGGCTCACGACGGGCAAGATGCCCGGCGAGTTCGTCGGGAAGATCGAGGCGTACGCTAACGCGATCGGGACGCTCAACCCCTGGGCGCTCGGGACGGCCCTCGTCTCCCTCGCCGTCATCCTCCTATGGCCCCGTTTCAACAAGCGGATACCTGGCTCCCTCGTGACGATCGTCGCGGTCACCGTCGCCGTCCAGCTTCTGAAGATCCCGGTCGAGACCATCGGCTCGCGCTTCGGCTCGATCCCGACCTCGCTTCCCGCGCCGACGGTCCCCGCCTTCTCGCTCGCCCTCGTGCGCGACCTCTTCTCGCCCGCGGTCTCGATCGCCATCCTCGCCGCGATCGAGTCACTGTTGAGCGCGGTCGTCGCCGACGGTATGACCGGCTATCGCCATAACTCGAACATGGAGCTCGTCGCCCAAGGCGTCGCCAACCTCCTGAGCCCGCTCTTCGGCGGCATACCGGCGACGGGCGCGATCGCCCGCACGGCGACGAACATCAAGAACGGGGGCAAGACGCCGGTCGCCGGGATCATCCACGCGGTGACCTTGCTCGTCATCATGGTCGCCCTCGGGCGCTTCGCCGTCTACATCCCGATGCCCGCCCTCGCGGCCATCCTCGTCTCCGTCGCCTGGAACATGAGCGGCGTGCACGAGATCAAGGCAGTGCTGAAAGGGCAAAAGTCCGACAGCGCCGTCCTCATCGCGACCTTCCTGATCACGGTCTTCATCGACCTTACCGTCGCGATAGAGGTTGGGCTGGTGCTCGCGGCCATCCTCTTCATCAAGAAGATGATCGACGTGTCGACGATCAAGGCGATCCAAAACGAGATGAGGGACGAGGGCGACGAGCCGGACGCGAATCGGTTCAGCCTCCGCGCGATACCGAAGGGCGCCCTCGTCTACGAGATCGAGGGGCCGCTATTCTTCGGGACGGTCCAGAAATTCGAGCAGATGACCCTCGCGACCGCGCCCGACTTCCGGGTGCTCGTGCTCCGCATGCGGAACACGATCTACCTCGACGCGGGCGGGCTTCACGTCCTCGAGGACCTCTTGGCCGATTGCCGGAAGCGCGGGGTGACCCTGCTGATCTCGGATATCCATACCCAGCCCTTCATGCTCGCCGAGAAGTCGGGCTTCGCGCGCGCAATCGGCGAGGAGAACGTCTTCGGCAACCTCGACGAGGCCCTCGCTCGCGCGGCGAAGATCCTCGGCGTGACCTACGAGCCGGCCCGATTCGAGCCGACGGTGGCGCGCGAGCGACCTAACCCTTCGAGCGGCAAAGTCCCGCGCGCCCGTTACCCGGACGCGCGGGCTTTCTCCCTGCGGTCCCGCTCGTCGCGCGAGTACGCGCAACCGCAGTAATCCTGCCGATAAAGACCGTACTCGCGGGAGAGCTCGATCGAGCGTTGGTACCCGTTACCCTTCTTAAAATCAGACCAGAGCCACCGTACCCCATGCCGCGTCCCTTCCTCGTCGCCGATCACGTTAAGGCGGACGGGGTCCTTCCACGGGCTCACGGAGAGGGTGCTCGCGAAGTAGGGATAGCCGAGCTCGCGCGCGGCCTTGGCCGTCCGGGCGAGCCTGAGCCGATAGCAATGGGTACAGCGTTCCCCGCCCTCGCCCTCGGCCGCGAACGGCGCGGCGACCTCGAGGAACTCGCCTGGCTCCCAGCCCGGCTCGATGAACGAGACGGGGCGGGGGACGGGGAGGGCGGCGATCAAGGCGCGTTGGGCGGCCGCGCGGCGTTCGTACTCGGCAGCCTCGTCTATGTTCGGGTTGTAATAGAAGACCGTCAAGTCGAAGAAGGGGGCGAGGGCCGAGATCACGGCCGAGCTACAGGGCCCGCAGCAGGAATGCAGAAGGAGTCGCGGCGCGTCGGTAGCGTCGAGCGACCCGAGGATTTCCTCCATCATGCGATGGTAGTTCATAGCGACCGAAGCGCCTCGAGCACGGAGACCACGAACGCCGGGAAGTCGCGGATCTGCGCCTTTGGGACGCGGAAGCCGATGGCTCCCGGGTGGCCGCCCCCGTCCTTGATCCCCAGCCGATCGAGGATCGCGCGAAGGTCAATGCCCTGGGCGCTGCGGGAGGCGCGGATGCGGAACTGGACGAGGTTCGAGACGTCCGGGTGCTCGTAGTAGGCCGTCAGCCCGATCGCCCCCGACTGCTCGCACAGCTCGTCGGTGACCGTCTTGATCACGTTGACGAAGACGCTGTAGTCGACGCGGGACAGGAAGTTCTGGGACTCGTGCTCGTCGAGCGAGACGCACCCGACCCGGTCGACGAAGCGCGCCTTCTGCATCAAGTGCTCGTACAGGTCCTTTTCCTCGACCGAAAGCGATTGGATCGTCGCGAATATGTCGTCGATCGACCGGAAGTTCATGCTGTTCTTGTGCATCTGCTTTCGCAGAAGCTCGCCGAACCGGCGAAGGAACATCTCGTGGAAGAATGCGTCCCGCCGCGACCTGCCGATGATCCCGCCTTTCGAGTCGCCGATCATGCCGGTCAGGATCGAGAGTACAAGGTTCCTGGAGAAAAGATCCGGTATGTCGAAGGATCCCTGGAGCGAGGGGTCGTTTTGGAGCTTGCACGCCATATAGCCGATAAGCTCGCAGGTGCTTGAGGCGCGCGAGACCAGGCAGAGCCCCTCGTCGCCGGAATAGGCCGCGTCGGCGGAGAAATGATGGTCGATCTCGGCCTTGGGTATCGAAGGATCCTCGATAAACCGGGAAGTTTGGGAATTGCCGGCGACCATCTCGGGTTTTGGGGTGTCAAGGACGAAAACGGCGTCCGGCCGTGCGCACGAGTCCATGACGCCGCGGCAGACTTTAATCTTGTTGAAGGCGCAGATATCGAGGAGGTAGGAGAGTTGCTCTTGTACTTGGTCTCGGATGTAAATGATCGGGTGTTTGCTGAATTTTCGTATGAAGAGGGCGAGGGAGACGAGGGAGGCGATGCAATCCTCGTCCGGAAATTCATGGCCAATCAACAAAAAGACGTTTTTTGTCTGAATGAGCGTCAGGATACGAGAGATAGTACGATTCCGCTCCGCGATCGTCATGTGGGAATTCTTGTGACGGATAGGGGGAGGCTTCCTCCCTGTGGCGCCGAGCATCCCGATTGAATCTCCCTCGTGATACTATAACAGATATTTTAGGAATTTAGTAACGAACTTGGACGAAAACGACTTTTTCGGGATACAATGGGCAAAAGGAGCATAGTATGAACAAACTGATCGGTATCGCGGGAACCGCGGTCGGCGGCGGACTTATCGGCGCGGGGATACAGCGCACGCACCTTGTGGGAAACCGAATCTCAAGCGGACTATCCAAGATGCTCGGGAAAGGCGGTTTTCGCTTCGACAATACCACTTGGGCGTTCCTGATTGCCGGGGCCTTGCTCCTGCTCGTCGGCGTGTATTACCTGAACAAGCGGCGATAGCCGATTTTAGCCGACGCTAACTTGCCGCGAACGCTCGAGGCGGGGTATACTCCGCTTCGAGCGAAGGCGCCGGGAACGACCCGGCGTTTTTCGTGAGGAGGCATGTATGAAGAAGATTGCGATACTGCTCGCCGTCGCCTGCGCCGCCCTGCTCGGCTGCGCGAAGACGTCCGCCAAATCGGACGTGATCAAGATCGGCGTCTTCGAGCCGATGACCGGAGCGAACGCCGCCGGCGGCGCGATGGAAGTCGAGGGCATCAAGCTCGCGAACGAACTTTACCCGACGGTTACTGTCGGCGGTAAGAAATACAAGGTCGAGCTCGTGATCGCCGACAACAAGTCCGACAAG
>JAKPSR010000406.1 GCA_029571425.1 Spirochaetota bacterium
TGAACAGGGTCTTCGCGAGCTCGCAGGCGGAGACGACGGCGACCGCGTCGTCGGGATCGACGTTCGAGATGAACTTCGCGTCCATCCGCTTCGCGCCCGACTTGACGGCCCACTCGTTGAGGGCGAGGTACATCGCCCGAGGGCCGAGGTCCGACCCGCCGATGCCGATCTGCACGACCGTCTCGAAACGGTCGCCCTTCGATCCCGTAACCGCGCCGGAGTGCACCTTCTTCGCGAACTCGGCGACCTTGGCGCGCTCGCCCTCGTAGAACGAGCGGAGGTTCTTTCCCTCGAAGGAAACGTCCGGCCCGAGCTGGCCGCGCGCGAGGTGATGAAGCACCTTCCGGCCCTCGCCGGTGTTGATCGTCTCGCCCGCGAGGAGGGCGCGGTACTTGGCGACGAGCTCCTGCTCGTCCGCGAGCTCCTGGAGGACGGTCAGTATCTGCTCGTTGACCTCCTTCGCGGCGTAGTTGTACGAGAGGCCGGCGGCCATCGGGCACTCGTAGGCCGCGACGCGCTCGGCGTCGAGGACGTCCGAGAGGCGTACCTGCCCCTTCAGGGACAGCAGCTTCTTGTACGAATTAAGGCTGTCGAGGTTGTTCCAATTAATCATGTGAGTCTCCTATCTATTTGGGGTCGCGTCTGGCTCGCGGCTTGGCGCCGACTACTCGTCGAGTTCGGGTATCTTGAGCTTGAGGGTGTCGAGGAAATCGTCGCCGGTCACCCCCTCGCGGAGGCAGACGAACACGCAGTTGTCGCTCCCGGCGACGGTGCCGAGAACCTCGTCGAGGCCCATGCTGTCGATCGCGCTCGCGACGACGTCGGAATGCCCCGAGTAGGTCTTGATGACGACCATGTTCCCGGAGGAATCGATCGATATGTATCCCCGGAGGAAGTCCTGGGCGATGGTCTGCTCGGACTCCTGCCGTTCCTCGTCGCCGGGAAGGGTGTAGACGTAGCCGTTATGGCCGTCCGAAAGCTTGCCGACTTTAAGGAGCTTGAGGTCGCGCGACAGGGTCGCCTGGGTGACGGCGAAGCCCTCGCGCGAGAGGTGGCCGAGCAGGGATTCCTGGGACTCGATCCGGTAGGTCTTGATGAGTTTGCGGATTGTCTTCAGTCTGGTCAGTCGCTCTTTCAATGGGTCCTACCGTGAATTCGAATAATTATGTAACTATAATGTATAAAGATTCCGCTTGTGTCAAGCCGAGGAAGTGCCGATACTTACAAGGGGGTCCACGTGAGCGACGAAGCCGGCAAGCAAGAAAGCGCCCAGCAAGAGGCTGAAAATCCCATTATCTACATCCGCCAGGGGGAACCCAAGGATGGATACGCCGAGCTCGTCATATCGCCAAAGGGCGAGTCGGCGGTCGCGACCCTCTATCCGCCCTCACCCGGCGGTTCCTTCCTCACCTATCCCCTGTTCACGGAAAAACTCGAGTCCCTCGGGATCGTCCACGGGGTCGATCACGACGCCATTCAGGAGGCGATCTTCCGGACGAACACCACCCACGCGCCGGTGAAGTCCGTGGTGGTCGCGGCGAGCACCCAGCCCGTGACCGAGATCCCGGAGCACTTCGTCATACGCAAGGACCTCCTCGACCGGAAACCGGAGATAGACCCGAACGCCGCCCGCGTCGACTGGCACTCGATCAGCGCTTTCTCGATCGTCCAGCTCAAGGAGCCGATCGCGCGCCGAGTCCCCAAGGTTCCCGGCGTCGCCGGTGTGAACGTCTACGGGGCTGAAGTCTCCTATCCCGTCAGGCAGATGCAGCCCTTCTCGGCCGGGGGTGGGGTTATCGAGCACGAGAAGGGACTCTTCGCCGGGAAGAGCGGTCGCGTCTCCATCGACAGCAAGGGCGC
>JAKPSR010000408.1 GCA_029571425.1 Spirochaetota bacterium
AGGGGAAGAAGGCGTCCGAGACCATCACGGTCGCGCCTTCCTTCGAGACGGAGCCGTCGAGGAGGGGAAGGCCCGCGTCGGTGATCGCCTTCGCGCGCGCCAGGGACTGCTCGGTCGGCCAGATGCGGTTGACCTGCCCGCCCGCGAGCCCGACGGCGACCCGGTCCTTGACGACGACGATCGCGTTCGATTTGACGAACATCGCCATGGTCATCCCGAAGGCCATCTCGGCGGCCTCGGCGGCGGTCGGGGCCTTCTCGGTAACGACCTTCCAGTCCGAGAAGAGCTGGTTGTCGCGACCCTGCACGAGCACGCCGCCGTCGACGTCGATCGACTCGGTGAGTGCGGCCGGCTTGACGTCCGCCTTGATGAGGCGCACGTTCTTCTTCTTGGTGAATACCTCGCGCGCCTCGGCCGTGAAGTCCGGGGCGACGACGACCTCGAGGAATATCTTCGTCATCTCCTCGGCGGTCTCCTTGTCGATGGGCTTGTTGCACCCGATGATCCCGCCGTAGATCGAGACGGGATCGACGAGGTAGCAGCGCTTATACGCCTCGAGCGCGGTCTTGCCGAGCGCGGCCCCGCAGGGGGTATTGTGCTTCAGGGCGACGACGAGCGCCGGCGCAGAGTCGCCAGAGACGAGGGCGGCCGCGTCCTTGGGGTAGCCGGCCGGAAGCGAGGCTAAGAAGGCGTCGTAGGCGCACGCTGCCTTCCACGCGACGTCGAGGTCGCGCATGTTGTTGTACGAGAGCTCCTTTCCCTGAAGCTGCGTCATCCCGCCGAAGGCGCCCTTCGAGTCCGCGGTCAGGTACAGGGCCGCCTGCTGGTGGCCGTTTTCGCCGTATCGGAGAGATTGCTGGAGCTTATAGGGCACGGCGTAATACTCGGGCCAGATGGGGGAGTTGGGCGAGACGGGAGCCGACGCTTCACCGAGCATGAAGCGGGAGACGGCGGCGTCGTAGGCGCTCGTCAGGTTGAATACCTTCCCGGCGAGGCGGCGCTTCAGGTCCATCGGGACCTTGGAGACGTCCTGCTTCGCCTTGTCGAGCTCGGCCATCACCTCAGCGTAGTCGGCCGCCGTCGTCAGGACGAGGACCCCCTCGTGGTTCTTCGCCGCGGAGCGGAGCATGGTCGGCCCGCCGATGTCGATGAACTCGACGGTCTCGTCGAAGGAAAGCCCCGCCTGCACCTTCTCGAAGAAGGGATAGAGGTTGACGCAGACGAGGACGATCGGGTCGACGCCGAGGTCGGCGATGGTCTTCATGTGCTCGGCGCTCGATCGGATAGCGAGCAGGCCCGCGTGAACCTTGGGGTGTAGGGTCTTCACCCGGCCGTCGAGGCACTCGGGGAAACCGGTCACCGCGCTGACGTCCGTGACGGGCACACCTGAGTCGGCCAGGTGCTTCTTCGTGCCGCCGGTGGAAAGGATCTCCCACCCGTTTTTCGTCAGATACTGTGCCAGCTCGAGCACGCCGTCCTTGTAGAATACGCTGATCAGCGCCCGCTTTTTCATGATGACCCCTTCCTCGATTTCGCTGTGGATGGGGAAGCATACCAGGAAATCGATGCTTTTTCAATCTTCGCGAAACGCGCGCGGCGCGACGAATCTCCTCATCCCCACTCCTCGTAGAGCCTGTCGATTTGGCGCGAGAGGTCGGCGAGCCGGCTTCCGAGGTCTCGGGCCCGCCTGAGATCGCCCCTCTCCTGCGCGGCAACCATCTCTTTCTCGAGTCGCGGGCGTTCCGCTTCGAGGGCGAGGATGCGCCGCTCGGTCTCGTCGGCGCTCGCCTGGGGGGCTTTCGCGCGGTCGATCGCGCGCGCTCGACCGTCGAGGGACGACGCGGCCACCGTGGCCGACGAGCCGTACCGCCTAAACCAGAACTCCGAGAAATTCCCCCGGTACTCGACGAGTTCGCCTCCGTCGATCTCGAGGACGCGGGTCGCGACCCGGTCGAGG
>JAKPSR010000412.1 GCA_029571425.1 Spirochaetota bacterium
ATCCTCGCCTTCGTCGAGCAGTTCCGCTCCGAGTTCGCCGAGGCGCGGCAGAAGATGGACCAGCAAGTTCAGAACGAGATCGGCGCCCACTCGGTCGCCGTCCAAGAAACCCTCAAGCGCCAGGAACGCGAGCTCGAGTCCAGGGCCATCGCGCTCGCCCAGTACGTCGAGCAGGCTAAGGCCGAGGCGTCCGCCGTCGTCGAGTCGCTCAATGGCGACCTCGGCGCGTGGCGTGCGAAGACCGAGCAGCAGCTCGCGGGCGCCCGCGAGGAGTTCGCCGAGAAGCTCGCGTCGTTCGAGCAAGCCTCAGGCGCGGCGATCTCCGCCTCGGAGGCCTCGTACCAGGCGAAGCACCGCGAGTTCATGCAGCGCGCGGACGGCGAGCGCAAGCTGATGAAGGAGGCGATCGACGCCCTCCATCGGGACAGCAAAGCCGCGGTCGCCGACTTCAAGCGCGCGTACGAGGAGATGGCCGTCGACGTCGAGCGCCGCGTGCGCGAGACCGGCTCGGAGACCGACAAGACCCTGCAGGCCCTTCGCTCCGGGGTGCAGGACCTCCGCGTCGCCCTCGACGAGACTCAGGACCGCCTGACGCGCCGCGTGCGCGACGACTCGGCGGCCCTTTCGCAAAACCTCGAGGAGATCGACAAGCGGGTCAAGGCCTTCGTCGCGCAGACCAAGGTCTTCGAGCGCGCCGACGAGCTCAAGGCCGCCCTCGAGGCGAGCCTCGGCGACTTCCGCGCCGAGATCGGCCGGCTCGACGTGTACCGCGACACGATGGCGAACCTTGAGCAGCAGTACGCCAGGATCAAGAAGCTCGAGGAGGAGACCGGCCAGAAGGTTACCCGCTTCCTCACCGAGAAGAAGCGCGTCGACATCATCGAGGCGGACTTCAACAAGCTCCTCGCCCTCTCCGAGTCCATCGACCGGAAGATGGAGGAACTCACCGTGACCGGCGACGACCTCCAGCAGTACCAGGTGCAGATACGGCGATTCGAGGAAGGCCTCGCCGAGGCGAACGGCCGCTACGAGCGGCTCGAGAAGAAGGCCGTCGTCCTCGACCAGACGGTGACCGGGATCGACCGCGCGTTCGACGCGCTTCGCGAGGCCGAGTCCGCGATCGCCGAGCATCGCGCGGCGCTTTCGTCCATGCCTTCCGAGGTGGAGTCGCTCAAGAAATCCCTCGACGAGCTTCTCGGCTCGCGCGATCAGGTGAACCTGACGGTCGAGCGGATATCGGCCCTTGACGGGATACTGTCAGACGTCGAGAAGCGCACGGAGAAGATGCAGACCGCGCGCGAGTGGCTCGCTCGCACGGAGACCAGGCTCGAGGAGATATCGCGCAAGTCGGAGGAGCAGCTAAAGCTCCTCGCGGACGTCCTCAAGGAGGACGGCGCGTCGCGGAAGACGAAGGGCGCCCCGCCGATCGGCATTCGCGAGAACGTGGTCAAGCTCGCCCATCAGGGATGGAAGGTCGACGAGATCGCCCGCGCCCTTCACCTTTCGCGCGGCGAGGTAGAGCTTATACTGGAGCTTCCGCAGAAATAAGGGCGCTCGCCCATGCCTCGACCGCGTCCCCCTCGCCGACGGGGCCGAGGCCCTCGCCGGTTTTTGCCTTAACGAACACCCGATCCACCTCGACGCCGAGGACGGCCGCGATAGACTCGCGCGCCCGTTCCCGATGCGGGAGGAATTTCGGCCGCTGCAAGGCGACCACGCAGTCGAGGTTCTCGAGCCGCCAACCGCGCGCGCGCACCGCGTCCCACGCGGCGCGCAGAAGCTCGCGCGAGTCGGCGCCCTTCCAGCGCGGGTCGTCAGGCGGGAAGAACTCGCCGATATCGCCGAGGGCTGCCGCGCCGAGCAGGGCGTCCGTGATCGCGTGGAGGAGGGCGTCTCCGTCTGAGTGCCCGTCCTCGCCGCGCTCAAAAGGTATCTCGACGCCGCCGAGCACGAGGGGCCGCCCCGGGACGAGGCGGTGCAGGTCGTAGCCAAGCCCGACGCGGACGCTCACGCGAGGTCCCCCGGGTAGGTGATCTTTCGGTTGTTCGGGTCGCCAGGGCAGGTGCGGACCGGCCCTCGGTATCTACCCCATATCTCGGTGTCGTCGGTGTACTCGCGGCCGTCGGCCGCGGCGAGGCGGTGGGCGGCGAGGATCTCGGGAAAGCGAAATCCCTGCGGCGTTTGGATCGCGACGAGGCTCGAGCGGGAGGGATGGGCGACGATCGTCCCCTCGGCGTCGATCTCCTTCAGGGTGTCGACTGCGGGAAGGGCGGGCGCCGCGGCGCCCGACGCCTCGGCGAGCGCGAGCACCGAGCGTATGGTGTCGGGGGCAACCCATGGGCGCGCCCCGTCGTGGACGAGGACGAGGGATACCCCCGTCTCGGCCTCGAGCGACTCGAGGGCGCGGAGGACCGACTCGCGGCGTGACGATCCCCCCTGGACGAACCGAAGGCGGGCGCCGGATGAGGCGAGGGCGGCCGAGAGCTCGGCGTCGGGGTCGAGGGCCGCGCGCGCGCCAGCCTCGCCCCCGGGGGGGACGGTAACGACGGCGACGCAAAAGGCGTGGGCGGTAAGAAAGGCGCGGAGGGCGGTCGAGAGGACGGTGGCCCCGGTCTCGCCCGGGATCGGCAGGTATTCCTTCTTGAGCGGGCCGCCCATGCGGGTTGACGATCCCGCCGCGGTCAGGACGAGGGCCGCTCCCATGCGTTTACTCTTCGTCCGAGTCCGAGTCGTCGGCCTCTTCCTCTTCCTCGATCTCGTTCTCGAGGAAATCCTCGTCGTCGTCGAGTATGGCGGAAGGGTCCTTGGTCGGGTGCTCGATCTCGGCCCCCAGGGGCTCGAGGTGGGTATGGATCAGTATCTCGACCTCCTCGCGGGAGACGTCGAGGGCGAAGGTTATCTCGTCCTCAAGGAGCTTCCGCGCGGAATCGTAGAGCTTTCGCTCCAGGATCGGCAGCTCCTTGATCTTGCTTCGGTGGTACAGGGAACGGACGATCGTCGCGATGTCGATCACGCTGCCCTTCTTGAGGAGGTCGAGGTTTATCTGGTACCGCAGCTTCCAGTCGGAGGGGATGGGCTCGAAGGATTCCGAGATAAGGTCGAGGGCGCGGTAGGCCTCGTCCTTCGAAACGATCGCGCGGATGCCGAGTTCCTCGGCCTTTTTCACTGGCACCATCACCGTCATGTCCGAGACTTCGAGGTAGATCACGTAGTAGAGCACCATCTCGTCCTTGAAGGGACGCTCCTTGATCTCCAGGATCTTCCCGACCCCTTGGCTCGGGTAGACGATCTTCTGGTTGACGGCGAAGGCGGTTTTCTTACTCATTTCCTACGATACTAGCACAAAAAAGGGCCGTGGTCAAAGCCCCGCGAGGGCTACCCCCGGCAGGGCCTTTCGCGGGCTAAACCGGATGAATTTAAAGGGATGGATGTCGAGAGCGTTCGCGTACCAACCCGAGATCCCGTTCGTGTCTATCACGTTCAGCGAGGGGTTGTGGGCGACGGGCAGGATAACCCCGTCGTCGAGAAGGACGCGCTCGGCGTCGGCGAGCCGGGAGTAGCGTTCTTCGCCGCGGGCCTCCCCGGCCGACGCGATGAGCTTCTCGTACTCCGCGTTGCTCCACCCGGAGTCGTTGAGGCTCGAGGAGGGGCGGAACATCTCGAGGAAGGACAGCGGGTCGGCGAAGTCCCCGATCCAGGAGGTGATGCCGAGGGTGTAGTCGTCGGTACGGAGGTTGCCGTAGTACTCGCCCTGGGCGACGGCCTCGACGCGGACGCGGAACCCGAGGGCCCCCCACGCGCGCTCGAGGACGTCCGTCATCTTCTTGAAGGCCTCGGCGTCGGGCACGCGGATCACGAGCT
>JAKPSR010000006.1 GCA_029571425.1 Spirochaetota bacterium
GATCGCCGGGTCGTCGGTGAAGAGCGAGAGGAAAAATCCCTGGAAGGCCACGACGACGAGGTAGACGGCGAACGCGAACGAGGTGATGATCGCGGCGATCCGCCAGTAGGCCTTCTTCACCTCCTCGATACGACCAGCGCCCAGGTGATGGCTCATCAGTATTTGCCCCGCCATCGTCAGCGACCACGAGGCGGCCATGTCGAGGAAGTTGAAGCGGTTGACGTAGGTATTCGCCCCCATCGCGACCGCGCCGAGCTTGATGATGAGGTATGATACCGCGAAGCTCTGCACGGTGTAGCTGAACGGCTCAAGTGCGGCGGGGATGCCGATCTTGACGATCGGGGCGACGACCTCTCGCGCGCGCTTGGCGAGGCCGTCGACGAGGAAGCTCACCTTCAGCCTCAGGTGCACCATCGCGAACACGATCGCGAAGCCGACGAGGAAGGAGATCACGGTCGCGAGGGCGACGCCGCGGATGCCGAGCTCGGGGAACACCCAAAAGCCGGTCATCAGCGCCCAGTTGAGTGGGACGTTGATCAGGTTGGTGGTCACCGAGGCGACCATGTTCCAGCGGGTCAGGGTTTTCGACGCGAGGATTGAGCAGTAGGCGTTGCGGAGGCCGACGACGACGAAGTTGAAGGCGATGACGGCGAGGTACTCCGAGGCGAACCCGTTCTGAACCGGGGTCATGCCGAGCCAGAGGCCGATCTTGCCCGAGAGGAGGAAGAGCGCGCAGGCGAGTACGAGGCCCGCGCCCGAGCTAATGACGATGTTCGCGAACCAGGTGGGGACGACGCGGTCGTCACGCTTCGCGCCCATATACTGCGCCGCGACGCTCGTCCCGGCGGAGGTGAACTGGGGCAGGATGAAGTAGCCGAGCATCAGCACCGGCCCGAGCATGCCGACCGAGGCGGCCGCCTCGTCCGAGATCATGCTGATGAAGAGGATGTCGGCGAACGCGGTAATCCCGCCGGTGATTTCCTCGATGAACATGGGCCACGCGAGGTGCATAAGGTTGAGCCGAGGCTCCGTCTTGAGTTGGTTCATTGGTCGAGTATACGACCGGCGGGGTGGCCCGTGTCTACCGGCGGGACGGGCTTGAAACGGACGACCGTTTCGTCGTTTACTTATTGTCTTATGAATGACTCTCCTTCAACCGCGCCCCGAGAGGGCGCGCTTCGCGAGGCGGTCCATCTCGGGCTCGCCTCCGCCCGGGAAAACGCTATCCCCGGCCTCATACTCTGGGTCGTGGCGGTCGCCATCGTCGCGGGATACTATTTTTTCGCGCCGGTCACCGCCGCGCTCGCCGCCCTTGGCCGCGTAAAGACGGAAGGCGGCTTCCTCTATTCTGCTATCTCCACAGCGATCGCGGGTGGGCTTATACCCTTCGTCTGGAAGCGCGCGATTGCCGCGCGGAAACGAGGCGGCGATGGCATCTCGCCGGCGAACGGCGCAACGTCGGGCGTCTCTGTCGGGGCAGCCGTGGCTAAGGCCGTGGTTGCCCCTGCCTGGGCGGCCTGCCTCTTCCTCTGTCTCTTTTGGGCGGAGAAAGGGATCGAGGTCGACTTCCTGTACCGAATGCAAGCCCGCATATTCGGCGACGGCAACTCGCCCGCGGTTATCATCCCGAAGGTGATCGTCGACCAGTTCGGCTACAATCCCCTGTGGGCGGGATGGACCCAAGTCCTCGGCTACTGGTGGCTCGAGCACAACTTCAAGCCCGCGTCACTCGTCGACCCCGCCCTTTGGCGCACGATGGGACCGCGCGTCGTTACCGTCTTGATCTCGACCTGGGGTGTATGGATCCCGATGGTCAGCGTGGTCTACGCGATGCCTGGCGACCTTCAGATTCCCCTTTTTAACATCGCCTTATGCTTTTGGGGCCTGATGCTCGCGAGCCTGACGAAGGAGCGCCGGGCCGCGTAGCCTTGGCATTTTCGCGGAAAAACTCGCACGTCTCGGGAAAATTCCGTATACTAATTGTATGAAAATCGTCTCGAACGCCGAGCCCGGCGCCGTCGCCGTCGCCCTGTTCTCCCGGATCAAGCTGATCCTCGAGCGGGGCGATCCCGTGTTGTTCCTCGCCTCGGGAGGATCCTCGGCCCCTCTCGCGGCCGCCGCCCTCGCCTCTCTCGCCGAGGCCTTCGACCAAAAGGAAATTCGCCCGAGCGCGCAGGTCCGCCCGCCGCTCACCGTTTCCCTCGTCGACGAGCGGTTCGGCGCCGAGGGCCACGCGGACTCGAACTGGCGGTTACTCGTCGAAAAAGGATACGATCCCGGGAAATTCGATTCCCTTCCGCTGCTGCGAGGGGAAACCGCGACGTCGACTGATTTCGCTGAGGCAACTGGCCGCCTCCGCGCCCTCCTTTCGGACGCGGTCGAGAGGCGAAGGGCCGGGCGACTGTACGTCGTCGCCCTCTTCGGGATGGGGACCGACGGGCATACCGCCGGGATATTGCCGGGTAGCGTCGTCTCGCGGCTTGACCCTGAGGGGACCGAGTACGCGACCGGCTACATGGCCTCGGGCTTCGCCCGCATCACGATGGCCCCCGCGTTCTTTCCCCACGTCGACTTCGCGGCGGTGTGGGTTAACGATCGCACGAAGGACATGGCCCTCGCCGAGCTTAAGCGCTCGGTCAGCGCCGAGCGCCAACCGGCGCAGCTCTTAAAATTGCCGAAGGAAACCATCCTCTATACCGGGCCGGAACACGCGAGAAAAAGGAGCGACGCATGAGGTTGGGATTCGTCGGATTGGGAAAGATGGGCGGGAACATGGCTGAGCGCCTGCTCGCGCGCGGACACGCCCTCGTCGTGCTCGACCCGAGCGACGCCGCACGCGACCGGGCGAGCGCCCTCGGCGCGGAAGTCGCCTCGGACCGAGCGGACCTCGCGCGGCACCTCGCGGGATCGGGAACCCCCATCGTCTGGCTGATGATACCGGCGTCGATAGTCGACGCCGAGATCGACGCCTTCCTTCCCTTACTACCAAGCGGGTCAATCCTCATCGACGGGGGAAACTCCGACTTTCGACTCACCAGAAGCCGGGCCACTCGCTGCGCCGAGCGGGGCATCCGGCTCGTCGACGTCGGGACGAGCGGCGGGATACTCGGACGAGAGCAGGGATACGCGCTGATGGTCGGCGGCGACGCGGAGGCCGTTGCCCTTCTCTCCCCCGTTCTCGACGCCCTCGCGCCCAAGGATGGCTGGCACCATTTCGGCGAGGCGGGAAACGGGCATTTCGTGAAGATGGTGCACAACGCGATCGAGTACGGGATGATGGAATCCTACGCGGAAGGCTACCGGCTTCTCCGCGACGGGCCCGCGCGCGGGATCGACCTCGCCGCGGCCGGCCTAGTTTGGCAGCGCGGAAGCATCGTCGAGTCTCTGCTGAACCGCCTCGCCGCCGAGGCGATCGCGGAAAACCCCTCCCTCGAAGGGATCGACGGGTTCGTCAGCGAGTCGGGCGAGGCGCGGTGGGCGATCGAGGCGGCGAAGGACGCCGGGATCGAGCTCCCGGCGATCGAGTCGTCGCTCGAGGTGCGGATCAGGAGCCAGCGTGGCGAGACGAGTTACGCGACCAAGCTCCTCGCGGCGATGCGAAACAAGTTCGGCGGCCACGCCCTGAACGCGAAATAAGAGGGCGACCGATGGAACGCCTCCAAGACACCGTCCTCGTACTCTTCGGGGTAACCGGCGACCTCGCGCGACGCAAGATACTTCCCGCGCTCTATCGACTCGACCGCTCAGGACTCCTTCCCGAGCGCTTCCACGTCGTCGGGATATCGAGGAAGGGAACCACGGCGGAAGAAGTCGTATCGATGATCGCGTCGAGCGCGCCCACCGAGGATGACGCGCGCGAGTTTCGCGCGCGCTTCGCCGACCGTGTCTCCGTCGTCGGCATGCGCATCGACCAACCCGGTGAATACGAGATCCTCTCCCGCCGGCTCGCCGAGCTCGACCGCGCAGAGGGGCGGCCCCTCGCGCGCATCTTCTACCTCGCGATACCGGCGACGCTCTTTCCCCTCGTCGCCGGTCGCCTCTCCGAGAGCGACATCAACGACAAGACGCCGCCGAGGCAGGAGGCGCGCTTCCTGATCGAGAAACCCTTTGGGCACGACGCGGCGTCCGCGCGGGCCCTCGTCGACCTCGTCAACTCGCGCTTCTCCCCTTCGCAGGTATACCGCATCGACCACTACCTCGCGAAGGAGACCGCGCAGAACATCCTCGCCTTCCGCTTCGAAAATCCCCTGTTCGCGCGCGCGTGGAACGGTCGGCACGTGAGCCACGTTCGCATAACGGCGGCCGAGGAGATCGGCATCGAGGGCCGCGCGGCGTTCTACGAGGGGATGGGCGCCTTCCGCGACCTCGTGCAAAGCCATCTCCTGCAACTCCTCGCCCTCGTGACGATGGACCGGCCCGCGTCCCTGGCGGCGGCGGACGTGCACCGCGCGAAGGAGGAACTCCTTTCCCGCGTGATGCCTCCCTCGCCCGACCGCATGCGCGCGGAGACGATGCGCGCTCAGTACCGCTCGTACCGGTCCGAGGTCGGCAACCCCGACTCCCTCGTCGAGACGTACGCCGCGTGCCGGCTCTCGATCGACTCAGAAAAATGGCGCGGCGTCCCGATACTGATTCGGACGGGCAAGGCGCTCCGCGAGAAGGTGACCGAGATCACCCTCTCGTTCGCGGACCCGGCGATACGCGGATACCGAAACGACCTGACCCTCCGCATCCAGCCGAACGAGGGGATCGTCACCGACCTCCGCATCAAGAAGCCCGGCTTCGAGTCCGAGTGCGAGGAGGTCCAGCTTGACTACTGCTACCGCGAGCGCGCGGACGCGGCGCCCGAAGCCTACGAGCGCGTCCTCTACGACGCCCTGCGCTCCGACCAAACCCTATTCGCGACCGGGCGCGAGGTGCTCGAGTGCTGGCGGGTCAGCGAGCCCATACTGAAGGCGTGGGCGACGCCGGGTTTCCCCATCCACGAGTACGAGACGGGAAGCTGGGGCCCCGAGGCGGCCGATCTGCTCGCCGCAGACGCAGGTACCCGCTGGCTCGACGAAACGCATCGCGTCTGCCCGATTCGATTCGGGCCATAAAAGGAATCGATATGGAATACGAAATCATCCCCCCGGCCGAGGCCTATCGCCTGCTGAACGGGGGCGGGATCGTCTGGGTGTGCACGAGGTCGCGCGAGGGTCGGTACGACCTGACCCCGGTGGCATGGAACTGCCCGCTCGACTACGAGCCGTCCTCACGGGTCATCGTCGTGCTTGACCCAGGACACGCGGCGGCTGTGAACCTTCGCGCCTCGGGGGAATTCGCCCTCGCCCTGCCGGACCTAACCCAAAAGGAACTCGTTATCAAGACCGGGTCCGTTTCGGGCCGCGACGCGGACAAGTACGCGCGTTTCTCGATCGAGGCCTCTCGCGCGGATCGCGTCGACGCGCTCGTGCCAGCGGGCGTCGCCGGGGTCCTCGAGTGCAGGCTCCTTGAGGCGCGCGAGATCGGCTCGGTCGTCGTCGTCGCGGGCGAGGTGATCGCCGCGCGAGCAGTGAAGGATTCATGGAAGAGGATTCTCCACCACGCGGGCGGCGAAACCTTCTACGCGAGCGGGGAAGAGGTCTAGCGAGGCTAGGCGACTGTGCCCTTAAGCCCGATCTCGTCAGCGACGGGCCTGAGGGAAAGGATCGTCTCGGTCACGAGCTCGTCGAGCGGCATCCCGAGCATCCCGGCGCCGCGCTCGATCACGTCCCGTCTGATCTTCGCCGCGAAGGCCGGCGTCTTGAATTTCTTTAAGACCGATTTCGCCTCGATGTCGAGGACGCTTCGCGAGGGGCGCATGATCGCGCAGGCGTAAATGAATCCGGTAAGCTCGTCGACCGCGTAGAGCGCCTTCTCCATCGGGTGGACCGGCTCGACCTCGGTAACGATCCCGAAGCCGTGGCTCTCCACCGCGCGGATGAACTTCTCGTCGTACCCGGCCTCGGCGAGTATCCCCCGGCTATGCGCGAGGTGCTCCTCGGGATGTTCCTGAAAATCGACGTCGTGCAAGAGCCCGACGATCCCCCAGTAATCCGGATCTTCCCCGAATCGCGCGGCGAAATGCCGCATCGCCGCCTCGACCGAAAGCGCGTGCCGATAGAGGTAATCGTCGTCGTTGTGCGCGCGCCAGAGCGCGAGCGCCTCGTCCCGTGTTCGCATGCCGACCTCCGTATCGCTTTATTGTACCTACTCACCGGCGCAAGATCAATCGAGAAAAATGCGAGCAATTACGTATCATCCTCAATAAAAACAGGGGCGATGTGCCCCCGGTATCGCGAAATTCGTTTCGCGAAATAAGATTATCGCGTGATATAACCTTTATTTGTACAAAGCCCCCTCCGTTCCCGTCAACTCACTCATCGACTGGAGTATCCTCCCGCGTACCGCGCCGCGACCTTGATTGCCTCGACCATGCTGACCGCGCTCGCAGCTCCGCGCCCGGCGATATCCATGGCGGTGCCATGGTCCACCGAGGTACGGAGGATCGGCATGCCGCCGGTAACCGCGACCGTCCGCTCGAAGTCGAAGGTCTTCGTCGCGATGTGTCCCTGGTCGTGATAGAGCGACAGCACGGCAGCGAATCGGCCGATGCGCGCGAGATGAAAGACGGAATCGGCTCCGATCGGGCCGACGATGGGCAATCCCTCCGCACGAAGCTCGGCGACGGCGGGCTCGACCTCGTCTATCTCCTCGCTCCCGAACATGCCGCGCTCGCCCGAGTGCGGGTTAAGCCCGGCTATCGCCATCGTGCCGTCAGCGATCCCGAGCGCGCGCAGCATGGAAAGCGAGCGCCTCGCGCAGTCTATGATTCGATCCTTCCTCACGAGATCGCATGCTTCCCGCAACGAGACGTGCCTCGACAGGAAGAAAACGCGAAGTCCCCTCGTCTCGAACATCGTGAGAGGATCGGCCGTCCCGGTCAGCGCGCCGAAGATCTCCGTGTGCCCGATAAAGTCGACGCCGCCAAGGCGCAGCGCCTCCTTATTGATCGGCGCCGTCGCGACCGCGGCGACCTCGCCCGCGAGCGCGAGCCTCACGCCCCGCTCGATGTACCCGTAGGCCGCTCGACCGCAAAGACCGGCAACCTCGCCCATGCGAAACAGAGCGGGGTCCGCGTTCGCGACGTCAATAAGGTTGACGACGCCGGGGCGAAAGTCGCCGTCCGCAGGGCGCTCGACCGGTCGGATGCGCGCGTCGAGCCCGGAGAACGCGATCGCCCTCTCCATGACGCGGCGATCCCCGATAACCACGCAGCGCGCCGCCGCAATCGCATCCCCGTCTACGAGGGCTTTCGCCGCGATCTCGGGGCCAATGCCGGCGGGATCGCCGACGGTTATCGCGATTAAGGGTCTTTCCATGCGCGTCCTCCTTAAGACGCGCACAGTGTACGATCGCGCGCGCCGACTGTCAAACCCTCGCGCGCGGCTTGACCCCGAGGCCCGGCGAGGGTATAAGGGAAGCATGACTCTTCAGCAACTTCGCTACGCGATAGGAATCGCCCGGCATGGCTCGTTCAGCGAGGCGGCAACGAGGCTCTTCATCTCACAGCCGAGCCTCTCGGCCGCGATCAAGGACCTCGAGGCGGAGGTCGGCATTTCGATATTTACCCGAACCCCGCGCGGCGTCTCGGTCACGGCGGAGGGCGCCGAGTTCCTGGGCTACGCGCGACAGGTAATCGAGCAAGCCGACCTCATCGAGTCTCGGTACCGGGACGCGAAGCCCCAGCGGCGGCTTTTCTCCGTCTCGACCCAGCACTACGCCTTCGCGGTTAACGCCTTCGTCGACCTCGTGCGCGCCATCGGGACCGACGAGTACGAATGCACTATCCGCGAGACGCGGACGCACGAGATCATCGACGACGTGAAGAACCTCCGCAGCGAGGTCGGCATTCTCTACGAATGCGCTTTCAACAAGCGCGTGCTCGAGAAGCTGTTCGCCGAAAGCTCGCTCTCCTTCACGCCCCTCTTCGAGTCTATGCCTCACGTCTTCGTCAGCGCGCGGCACCCGCTCGCGCAGAAGCGCAAGATATCCCTCGACGAGCTCGAAGGCTATCCATGCCTATCCTTCGACCAGGGCGAGCACAATTCCTTTCACTTCGCCGAGGAGATACAGAGCACGCGCGTCCACAAAAAAAGCATCAAGGTTAGCGACCGCGCGACCCTCTTCAACCTCCTGATCGGGCTCGACGGTTACACGATATCGACGGGCATTTTGCCGTCGGATTTGAACGGAAAGGACATCGTGCCCGTGCGGCTCGACCTTGACGAGAGGATCACCGTCGGGTATCTCGTCCACCGAAACGTCGGGCTCTCCGCCGCCGGCGAGATGTACCTCGACCACCTACGCGCCTTCGCCAAGCCAAGACAGTCCAAGAAACGATAGTTTTTTACTATACCTAGAGATAAAAAACATGTCTTAGACTATATCACAGAAACATGAGAGCATGATCTCGTCCGCGCGAATGATCGCGGTCGGGAGGTTTGCCATGAAAACGTGCGTAGCGGGGTATCCCCGCATCGGGCACCGCCGCGAGCTCAAGAAGGCGGAGGAATCCTTCTTTCGGGGTGAAATCGGCGAGCGCGAGCTACTCGAGACCGCCAGGTCGATACGGTGCGAAAACTGGAAAAGGCTCCGTGAGTCCGATATCGACTCGATCCCGTCGAATGACTTCTCGCTGTACGACAACGTCCTCGACGCGGCGTGCCTCATCGGGGCGATACCGGAACGCTACGCGAACGCAGGACTTTCGCCACTGCGCGCGTACTTCGCGATGGCACGGGGCGACGCCGAAGCCGACCTCAAGGCCCTCCCGATGCGTAAATGGTTTACCACGAACTATCACTACATCGTGCCCGAGCTCACTGAAAGCTCGCGGCTCCGCCTCTCGGGAGACAAGCCTTTCGATGAGTACCGGGAAGCGCTCGAGCTCGGGATACGCACGCGGCCCTTCATCGTCGGACCGTTCACCTTCCTCAAACTCGCCTCGTACGCGGGAAATCTGACCGCCCGCGATTTCGTCGGGCAGATATCGGCGGCGTACCGATCGATACTCGACCGCTGCGCGAGCGAGGGCATCGACGCGATCGATCTCGGCGAAAGCGCCCTCGTTACCGACCTTTCGCACGAGGACGTAACGCTCTTCTCCAAAATCTATCGGGAGATCCTCTCCGCGAAAGGCCGCGTGTCGGTACGCCTCCATACCTCGTTCGGGGATATTCGCGACTGTTGGACGGAAGTCATGGCTCTCCCCTTCGACTCGGTCGCCCTCGATTTCGTCGAGGGACCGGGAAATCTCGATTTGCTCGCGCGGCACGGATTTCCATCGAATCGCGAGCTCGTCGCCGGGGTCATCAGCGGGCGAAACGTATGGAAGACGGACGTCGCGCGCGCGGCGTGCCTCGTCTCGCGAATTTCCGCGCTCTCGGGCTGCGACCCGTCAAGCGGCCGTCTCTCGCTCGGCGCGTCCTGCTCGCTCCTTCACGTGCCGCTCTCGCTTACCCACGAGGCCTCGCTCAACCCCGGCGTGCGCTCGCGCCTTTCGTTCGCGGAGGAGAAACTCAGCGAACTTACCTCCATTGCCGCCGCTGACGATCGCGCGCGCGTCAACGCGGACACAACCGCCGATCGTTATGCCATCCCATATCCAGCCGAATGGACGCGCGTCCCGTCGCGCGCCGAGCGCAAACGGAGCCAACGCCCAATCTTTGCGTTTCCCGCCCTCCCAACGACGACGATCGGATCGTTCCCGCAGACGCACGAGACTCGCGAGACTCGAGCGGCCCTGCGCCGAGGAGAAATCTCGGCGACGGAGTACGACGCGGCAATCCGACGGATGATCGCCGACTGCGTCTCCCTCCAGGAGGAGATCGGCCTCGACGTCCTCGTGCACGGCGAGTACGAGCGCAACGACATGGTCGAGTTCTTCGGGCAAAATCTCGAGGGATTCGCCTTCACGGCGAACGGATGGGTGCAGTCCTACGGCACCCGCTGCGTCAAGCCGCCCATCATCGTCTCCGACGTCAGGCGCGCGAGGCCGTTGACCGTCGACCTCGCCGTCTACGCGCAGTCGCTGTCCCCAAAACCCGTCAAGGGGATGCTGACCGGGCCGGTGACCATCCTCAACTGGTCGTTCCCCCGCGAGGACATCCCGCTCGCCGAATCGTGCTTTCAGATAGCGCGGGCGATCCGCGAGGAGGCGCTTGACCTCGAGCGAAACGGGATCAAGATCATCCAGATCGACGAGGCGGCTCTTAAGGAAAAACTGCCGCTCAGGGAATCGGATCGCGGACCGCGCTACCTCGACTGGGCGATCCCGGCGTTTCGCCTGTGCGCGTCCGGGCTTCGGCCGGAGACGCAGGTGCACACGCACATGTGCTACAGCGAGTTCGCCGACATCGTTTCCGCGATCGACGCGCTCGACGCCGACGTCATCACCTTCGAGGCGGCCCGCTCAAACCTTTCCCTCCTCGACGCGCTCGCCGACGCCGGCTTCGAGACGGACGTAGGCCCTGGCGTGTACGATATCCACTCACCGCGCGTGCCCTCCGTCGACGAAATCGCCTCGGCGATACGCGTCATGCTCGAAAAGCTTGGAAGGAACGCCACTGCCTATGATGGACTCTGGGTAAACCCCGACTGCGGGCTCAAAACGCGTGGCGTCGAGGAAACGGTCGCCAGCCTGCGAAACCTCGTCGCGGCAGCGAAGTCCGTTCGCGAAGGAAGCGGGACATGAAGATCGCGGTCGAGTTGGACCCTCCCGCCGGAAACGGCGCGGGCGACGCCCTCGCTTTCCTTTCGGACGGAGCTCGCGCGCTCGCGCGGGCCGGGGCCGATTTCATCACGATGGCCGACAATCCCCGCGCAGCGCCGCGCGGCGACAGCGTCTCGCTCGCCGCCCTCGTGGCCGCGGTCTCGCGCGTCCCCGTCGTCCCTCACTTGACGGCCAGGGACCGAAACGAACTCGCCATCAGGTCGGCGCTTCTCGCCCTCGACATCGCGGGCGTGCATGAGATTATCGCGGTGACCGGCGATCCCCTGCGCGGGGATGGTCATTGCGAAAGCCGGAGGAAAATCGCGCGCGCCACCGATCTATGCGCGGCCGATCTTGCCGCGCTGATATCTGAATGGAACGATGAAGAGAATCTCTTTTCGCAGCCCTTCGCGGTGACGGCGGCACTGAACGTCAACGCGCGCAACTTCGACGCCGAGCTCGAACGGGCGCGGCGAAAGGCGGAGCGCGGGGTTCGACGCTTTTTCACCCAGCCAGTCCTCTCCGAAGCAGCCGCCCGAAACGCGGAGCGCGCGAGGAGAAGCCTCGGCCTCGAGGTCTACGGCGGCATCCTCCCCATCGTCAGCGAGCGCAACGCCCAATTCCTGGCGACCGAGGTCCCCGGCATCCAGGTCGGCGACGAGATCGTCCGCCGTTACCGCGGCCTCGGCAAGGAAGATGCCGCGCGGGCGGCGGTTTCGCTATCCCTCGAGTTCGCCAACGAACTTCGACGCTTCGCGGACGGGATATACCTTATCACCCCGTTCAAAAGGGTCGATATCGTGGCTGAGATCGTCGCCGGCATAGTCGCCGGCAAACAGGCAAAGGCGCTAGAATCGGAACACGATCCCGGCGCGCACGTCGAAATAGCTAGCTGACTGATACCACTCGGTCATGTCCTCTGAGCCGGTCTCGTCGGTCAATTGCGCGAAAACCGGGAGAAAATGATAGCCAATATCGAGCCCTGCCATGAAGCCAAACCATTTCGTCACGAACACGCTTCCTTGTACCGTGCCGAACACGCCTATGGCGCTTTGCACAAAGTCGGTGTCGGAGTCGGCGGGCGTGAATTGCGATACCACGAGGGTTCCCCCTGCGCCAACGACCAGCGGGAAACGCGTATCGGCGAAAAAGCGATAGCCAGCGCCGATCTTCCCGTTACACACCCATCCCGAATCCAAATCGAAGGTATTCTCGTCGCCGTCTATATCAACCGTCAACTCCGTCGGGAGCGATAGCTTAACGCCCCCGATAAGAACGATGTCCAATTGCCCGAACGACGCGGCGACGTCCAGCGCGAGGGCTGGTCCGAGCAGTACAAAATCCGTGTCGAATACCATCTCGTAGGTATTCGCGTCCCTACTGTACCCACCACTGACCGCAATCGTCGTCTCGCCCGCGAAAACAAGCCCGACGCACGAAAGCAGCACAATCGCGACAACCACAGCCTTTTTCATACAACCTCCTTGCAAGCGGGAAAACGTAGTTGCGTGGTCACCGAAAGACGTATATAGGATTAAAGCTGAATACCGACCCCAACAGTCCCGCTTATGCTCTCGGATTCTTTGATTATAAACTGATATCGAACGGAACCGTGAAGAAACATTCTCCTACCAAGGTCAAATTCGATACCAACCATCGGCTCAAGGATCGCATACATATCTTCAACTTCTACCTTCAGCCACCCATAATACGAATCGTAATACTCATAATACTCTTCCACCATGGCAACGCCAACTCCGACCCCGGCGAAGGGGCGTAATCGACCCAGCAAGAAAAACCAATATGCATACCCCATAATCGGCACACTAGAGTATAACTGATTTCTGTATTCGGCGCTGTACCGATCATTCCAATCATCCGTCGGAAAGAACGCGGAATAACCAACCGAGGCTCCCACGCATAACCTCTCGAACGGCCGATAGCTAGCTTCTAATCGTGCCCCGATGCCGGCATCGTAATCGGCCCCAAGGTATATCGCCGGTTGCAATTGCAGCTGAAACCGCAAACGTCCCTCGTCGGCGAAAGCGATCGAGGACAACGCAAGGCATATATGAACCAAAAAAAGACGGAACCTTTTCATATGAGTCGCCTCCTTCACTACCTAGATTTTGAGATCATCGAGCATCTTCGAACTTCCGCGAAACCAAGCGTCTGATCTACGATTTCAAACTTCGCCGGAACCAAAAGCGAGAGTCTCGACTCGTCGAAGAACACCTTGACGTAATAGACGCGCCCTGCCTCGGTATCCAAAGAAAACTCAACCGGCCGCATGTCCGTTCCAACGCCGGCGACGGTTATCCTACCGGGCGGAACAACGAGCGGATAGTAACCACCGTTGGTCATTGCGTAAGAATTATCGTCGCCCGGAAACGCCATGAAGATGGTTCTTCCGGAAAGAGAAAAGGCCTTTGGCCGGTACAAATACACTATCGTCTTTCCGAGGGGAGCCTCCGCCTCCGTAAAGGCAGGCCCCGTCGATGCGCAAGACGAGATGGCTAGCGAGACCACAAGCAACCCGATAAAAAGCCTGGGGAAACGTTTCATGACATCCTCCAATAAATCGAATGCGATACAACTACAGCCGGAATGTAATTCCCGCCCGCACGTCGAAGTACACTGATGACTCGAAAACCTCGCTCATGTCTTCGGTTTCGCCCTCATCCTCCACCCATTGCGCGAGGAACGGAAGGAAGTAATAGCCGCAGTCAATTCCGAGCATCACGCCGATTCGTTTGGAGAAATAGTAACTGCCTTGCACCGTGCCGTACGCCCCGAGAGAGACAACCTTAAACGTTACATATTCGTCGACGGTATACGAGAAGGAGGTAACGGTCGCCCCTGCGCCGATCAGCAATAGGAAGCGCGTATCCTTAAAAAAGCGATACCCTATACCGAGCTGCACGTTGAGAGCATACGAAGGGTCGAGGCGCTCGGAGAAGACCGCCCCATCATCACGCTCGGCCTCGATCTCCGACGGAAACGAGGCCTTGACCCCGCCGATCAGGCCGAGGTTCCCATCCCCGAAGAAAACGCCGAGATCCAAGGCAAAAACAGGGGCATCAACGCTAAGGCCAACGATATCGCATTCATCGTCGTACCGCGTCACGTCCACTCCATAACCGGCCCCGATGGCGATAGCCACTTCAGCCGAACCGGCGCCGCCAAGCGCCATCAACGCCGCAATCGCAAACAACAGCCTCTTCATGATGCACCTCCTTGGGTTATCGCAGATCGAAAAAAACGACTTGATACTCAATCGCGCGGGTGCTTCCCCTCGCGTCGACGATATCGTCGATCGACACTTAGTATTTCTCCCCCGGGCCATAGACTGCGACGCCGTCGGGACGGAATATAATCACGTATGAATAACCGCCGTAGTTGCACGCGCTCGCGTTGGCAACCGCGAAGAAACGCTCCTTAACGGCATCCGTACGCGCGCGGAACAACCATTCCCGGCACCGCGTGCTATTCACCAGCCTGACGCGGGGAGCGGTCTTTGACAGATCAAGGTCCTCCGGCCTCAAATGCGCACTCCATGCTTGCCGGGGCGAGAATAGGCTCGACGGGAAATACCCCTCGCTCGGCCACAATATCTGCTCGGGCTTAGGACCCGCAGTATTACTTGCGTCGAATACCTGTATGGCGACGTAGGATCGCGTCTTCGCACCGACTCCAACCTCAGCATAGCCGAACCCTGTCTTCCCGAGACACGGATTCAGCACCCAGAACCTGTGCGCAACTCGCGAGATATTCGTCTCGTCCGAATCATCCAAGAAACTTATCACGGCGTCCGTGGGGCCCCCTCGCACGCCTATCATGCTGAAGATATCTGCCGATCGAAGGCTCTTGTCGGCCTTATCAAAAAAGGGTTGCTCCATATCCTTTGGCTTCGTAGGAACATGGGTCAATCGCCCCAATCCAGCCATAAACACAGCCCCGTGTTGAGCAAAGTCATTGAGGTCGTTATCAAGGATAACTTCGCCCGAAAGCCCTGCAAGGAAACGGACAAAACGAAGCATCAGCAACCCGTTTTTCATATAAGCAGGAAAGGCCGCCCCGGCGCGGCATGGTTTTGTAAGCGACGGCTTCTCCGCATATACGCTCGTTACGGACCGAGGCTTGCACTCCTCCCATTTCACCCGTATCCGCGAAACCCAGTCTGGCTCCCGAACGGTCGCCGCGTATCCAGTACCCGGCATATCGAAGAAAAGCGGCGGTGCCGTTAGGCATGAGAAGGGAAGCGCGGAAGCCAATGCAACGGCTATGGCGACGCGCGCGTGTCGATTCATAAGCCACCTCCGAAATGGATGCAGGCACGTCCAGCGCGCCTCGGCTATCTCGAGACTAACGGGGCGGCGGTTTCCTGTCGTCCCGAAATACACTTCAAGACGAAAATTCACCTTTCATCGCATCCGTGGTATACTAGTCGGCGATGGCCACAGCATGGATCACAGCAGGCATCTTTCTCCTCCTCGCGGCGACGTCTCTTTTTCTTGCGCTTAAGGCCGCGACCCGCCGGCTTATCATCTGCGCGCGCCCGTTCATCGCCCTCTGCGTTTGCCTCTCGCTATACCTTATTGGAGGAGCGTTCGAGATCATCCATCATGACATAAACTGGATACTGTTTTGGAATAATGTCATCTATCTCGGGCTAGTGTGGCTTGGCCCTCTCTGGCTCTACATCGCCATTGCGTATATCCGCGGGGAGAAAGCCCCAGCAAGATGGCTATCGGCCTCGCTATTCCTCATCCCGGCGTTAACCATACTGCTCAAGTATACGAACCATTTTCACGGATTGTGCTATACCTCGATCGGGATCAATAAGAACGAGTTTCTCTGGACGATCTCGTTCGCCAAGGGGCCGTGGTACTGGGTTCACATACTCTATAGCGGTTTGACCCTCTGTATCGGATCACTTATCTTCATCGCCACTTTTTTCCAGGCGACAGGTCGGTTCCGCGGGCAAGCCCTGCTACTCGCCTTCACGGGCCTGGTCCCCTTAGCGTCGTTAGTCGTATATCAATCCGGCCTATTCCTTTGGGGCCTCGACATCATTCCTTATTCGTTCACCTTCGCCATACTCATGCTTTCAATCGGTCTTTTACGCCAAGACCTCTTTACCGAGATTCCTCTCTCGTGGCGATCAATTCTTGAGGCGGTCACGGCCGGCATCATCGTCCTCGACCGTAAACAAAACGTACTTGAGATGAACGGCTCTGCCCGCGCTGTAATTGGCTTCTCGTTGCAAAAAAAAGCTATCGTTTCCTGGTCCCAGCTCGTAACTCAGACGCCCGCGCTTGCCAGCCTTGACCTATCATCCGAAACGGCCCGGACATCCTTCACGATCGACAGGGATTCAGGACAAATCTTCGTCCGCGCTCATACAGCTCCCCTGTATGATCCGAAAGGAGATACCATTGGAAAGACGGTTTTCCTCACGATCGATGCGAGAAACCGAACTGCAGCAGAGGATCCTTTGATCGACCGCGACGCGGCCCGCCTCGTGGAGGGGATGGAAAAAAAGCGCTGGTTTCTCGATCCAGACCTAGGGCTCGAATCCCTCGCGCGACGCGTCGGCCTTCCGAGAAACCGTGTTTCGTACATATTAAACCGAAAATTCAAGTCGTCCGCAAAGGACTTCATCAATGGGTATCGGGTACGAGAGGCGATGAGGCGACTCAGCGAGCGACCGAACAACGTGCTCGACGTATGCTTCGACGTCGGCTTCAACGCCAAGGCAACTTTTTACGCCACGTTCAAGAAATGCACAGGCATGGCGCCAGGCAATTTCGCAAAGAAGAATGAGGGATCGAAAGACGCACCATAAGAATCGAACGAAACTCAATGCGCTTCGAGTATTTATCTCGCTCTCCGTCGCGCTCGCGGCGTCTTGCGTCCGTACCGCGACGGTCGACCAAACCGCTCTACCGCCGCCCCTTCTTGTCTCGGGATCGGAACGAGTCTCGTTTAAAAGCTCACTGCTCAACAAGGAAATGGGTATGTACGTACACTTACCGCCGGGATACAACCCCGCGCGCGAATACCCGACGGTGTACCTCCTGCATGGCTACGGAAACAACGAAGTCGAATGGTTCGATTATTATGGCATGGATGACGTCTCCGACAGGCTCGTCTCCGACGGGACGATCCCGCCGATGATCCTGGTCGCCGTGCGCATGGATAATAGCTGGGGCGTGGACACGGGCAAGCCACGGCAACTGTCGGCGAAAGCGAGTACCTCGCTCTACAAAGGCCCGTACGAGAGCTACCTACTTCGGGAGGTCATACCACTCGTCGAAGAGCGTTACTCGGTACGGCGCGACACGGACTCGCGATGCATCGCGGGTGTATCGATGGGCGGTTACGCGGCGCTCCACATCGGCCTTAGGAATACACGTATCTTCGGATCCATCGCCGCGCATAGCCCCGCGCTTCGCGGGCCAAAGGTGCCCGAATGGTTCTTGTATTCGAAAACGCGGCCCGCCGCCCGCAACGACCCGATCCTGCTCGCGGGAGAACTCCGTCAAGGACGCACGCGCCTCTGGCTCGATTGCGGCGAGTCGGACGGATTGCTTCCCGGCGTCGTCGAGATGCGAGACACTCTCGTCGCCAATGGATGGGAGATCGAGTACTCGATTACGACGGGCGCCCACGACGCGCGTTACTGGACGAGCCGACTCGCCGACTACCTTGTTTTTTACGCGGGCGCAACGTCGCGGTTCAGGTGAAGCCGATATAAGGCAAAGCGGAGTAAGATATGTTATAGTAAGTATATGCTGAAAATGCGCACAAAAGAGCCCTTCGTTGTCCTTCGCCGAGCATTCATAGCCGGACTAATCGTGCTCATCCTTGGAGCCCCGCTTTCCGCCCAACGGATACTCGTCCTGCACTCATTCAATAACTCATACCCATGGACCACCGCGTTCGAGAATAGCCTACTTGAGGAGGCGGAGCGGCCAGGGAGCACCCTCGAGTTTTATTTCGAGAACCTCGACGTCACGCGCTTCGGGTCGCCGCTCGAACAAGAACGTTTCGCCCGCTACATTACGGAGAAATACGAGAACTTTAAATTCGACGCCCTGATCGGGAACTCGAATCAAGCCTGCGACTTTCTCGACGACTACTGCAAATTCCCGGAAGACATCCCCCGGGCCTACTACACAACCGATTATAAAAGCTCGAACCCCGCGATATTTAACCTCTCGACCCAATACGACCGCGTGATCGCTGACACCTGGCGCCTCGCGCGCGAGGTCTTTCCTCTCATGCGGGAAGCCGTGGTCATCGCGGGCGACACGGGTAGCACGGAAACCGTATACGCGCATATCCGAGACCTCGCTGCGGCCTCCGGGATCCCGGTCAAGCTCATCGACGGCTTTAGCTTCGACGAGCTCTACCGAACGGTCGCCGCCCTTCCCCCGACGACGGCCGTGTTCTTTACGCCTGTTACGAGTGACCGCAACGGCGAGCGAAAAGTCCCGAAGCAACTGATCTCCGAACTAACCGCCCATTCGTCTGCGCCCGTGTTTACCTTTTGGGAGACGATGACCGGGAGCGGTGCGGTAGGCGGCTATGTCATCAGCGCGCGCACGGCCGCCACAGAGATGGTGCGCGCCCTGCAGGATTACCTCGCGCGCGGCTCATTCGACCCTGAATACACCGTGTCGCTCTGCATCGTGGACTGGGACGCCATGGAGCGCCACGGCCTACGTACCGAGCGGATACCCGAGGCCGCGCTCGTTTTGCATAAGCCAGAGCCCGGATACGTGCGCCACGCGAAGACGATCACGCGGGTCGCGAACCTCGTTCTCGTCGCCTTCACGGTCATCCTACTCGCCGCCGTCCTCGCCGCGGCGCGCGCGTACTCTCGCCTCCGCGCGACCAACCGTCAATTGGTCGCCGCTCGGAAAGAGGCGGAAAACCTCGCCCTCAAGGACACCTTAACGGGGCTGCTCAACCGCCGCGCCTTCCTCCCGATGCTCGAGCACGAGCTGCAGCGGAGAAACCGGTTCGGAAGCGTCGCCTCGCTGATCGTCGCCGACATCGATCACTTTAAGAGGGTGAACGACAAGTTCGGGCACGACGTGGGAGACATCGTGCTCAAGGAAATCGCCAAGGCGCTCGAAGGCGCCATCCGCAGCACCGACACGCTCGCGCGATGGGGCGGCGAGGAGTTTATCATCCTTCTCCCCGACACAGACGAGCAGCGCGCCCTCGCGCTCGCCGAGAAAATCCGCGAGTCGGTGATGGCCCTCCGGTTCGAAAAATGCCCGCCGATCACCATAAGCCTTGGCGTCGCCCAGCATGAGACGGAGGAGACGTACGACGACTGGTTCAAGAAGACGGACCACGCGCTTTATCGGGCGAAGCAGACGGGACGGAACAAGTCCGTCGCCGCCTCGGGCATACGCCCCGGGTCAATCAAGCGGGCGCCCGGGCACGAGCTTCTCCTACTCCAGCTCAACTGGCGCGACGATTACCTCGTCGGGGTCGCCCGATACGACGAGCAGCATCGCGACCTCTTCTCCCTCGCGAATAGCCTCATCAACGCCATAGTCAACGGCGAACCGAAAGACATGGTCGTCTCCAGATTGCGAACCTTACTTGAAAGGACAACGGCCCATTTCGAGGACGAGGAGCGCTTCCTGCAAAAGAAAAAATGCTCATTCATGGAACGCCACCGAAAGGAGCATGCATACCTCAGCCAGAGGCTTGACCAGCTAGCGACTGGATACGAGAAAGGCGACGAATCCTCATATGGCTTAATCTCGTTCATATTCAACGACCTTATCGTCAAGCACATCCTCGGCGAGGACAAGGAAAGTTTCGCCGACGTCGCGCCGTGAACGCGCGCGCCTAGCATTCCCGCAGCATTGTCTCCACGGCCTCAGCCGGCATAAAGGTCTTCGCGGCGATCTCGGCGACGGAAAGGCCCTGCGCCGACAGCCGGCGCGCGACGTCCGGCATCGTCTCGGCGATCTCGACCACGAAGCCATCTGGGTCGTAGACGCGGAAGACCCGCTGCTGCCAGGGTTGGGTTTTGATCCCGTGAACGAAGGGGACCGACCGGTCAACCATCCGCGCGTGCATGATCTCGAGATCGTCCGTCTCGAAATAGATCTCGAGCCGTTGGTCACCGTCCCGCGAGGGGCGACCCTCCCCATGGATGATCCCATTCGCGTGCGCGCGGTCCCAGATCGCGAGCCCACTCTTGAATCCCACGTTGACGTTATTGATGTCCATGGCGACCTCCTGATCGAGGAGCTCGGTATAGAATCCCCTTGATCTCGTCACGTCGGCCACCAAAAGGACGAACGAAGAAAAACGCGCGCGCGCCATGCGATACCCCCTTATCGTTCATGCGATGGATCATCAGTATATCATAATTCACGCCCCATCTTGCATACCCCGTCGCGCACGCTTGCGCTCCCCAAGCCATTCGCGCCGACCTATAGTGAGCGCGTAAGGAGGCGACAAATGGACACGACAATCGAGGTACGAGTTATTGGGGTCGTTGGGCAGCAAGGCGGCTCGTCGATACGGGTCGCGGAGGAATACCGCGCGGGGCTCATCGGGCTTTCGGATTTCTCGCACGCGATGGTGCTCTGGGCGTTCGATCGGGCGCGGTGGGACGGGAAGACGTTGGTGATGCCGCCCGCGTACCGCCGCCTTGACCGGGAGATCGGGACCTTCGCGACGCGAACTCCCCTCAGGCCAAGCCCGATCGCGGTGAGCGTCTCGCGCATACTGTCGGTCGACCTCGAGGAAGGAACCATCCTCCTCGACTGGATCGACGCAGAGGATCGGAGCCCGGTCATCGACATCAAGCCATACCACCCC
Source organism: Spirochaetota bacterium (assembly GCA_029571425.1). GTDB lineage: Bacteria > Spirochaetota > Spirochaetia > Treponematales > Treponemataceae > Teretinema. The sequence goes on from JAKPSR010000006.1 coordinate 20,657, forward strand.
AGCGAGGACCGGATACGGGACGTCGCGATGCCGGCGTGGTGCGCGCATTGGCCGAGTTGCCGCGAGGAGTCGGCCGATTTCGACTGGGGATCGGAGTTTACCTTTAGCTAAAGTCGCGGTATCCTGGATGGGCGATGACGAACTTCGACTACGTGCAAAAGACCATCGACATCTTCGAGGACTCGCTTATATCAGGCGAGCCACTTACCACGACGATCTCTCTCGCCGCCAAGATCGGCTACAGCGCCCATCACCTTGGCAGGCTCTTTCAGTCCCTGTGCGGCGAGGGCTTAGGACGCTACATGCTCGCCCGTCGCCTCGCCGAGGCCGCCGTCGCCGTCCGCGAGCGCTCGCTCAGCGCCCGCGAGGCCGCGGCCCTGTTCGGGTGGGAGGACTACTCCGCCTTTAGCCGCGCGGTCCGAAAGGAATTCGGGACGAGTCCTGCCGGGCTCCGCGCGCTCGACGGGGGCGACCTTCGCCTCGCGGCACGCGCGCGTCCCCGCGTGCCGCGCGCCTCGGGCGAGCCGATCGAGGAACCGCTGCTCGTGATGGCCGAGGGATTCCACGCGACCGGGCTCGTCTTCTTCATGGGAGCGAACGAGCGCGGCTTCCATAGGCCCTGGCGCATCTTCATGGCGAATCGCCGCCTCATTAACGGCGTCGTCGGCGAGGATACCTGGCAGTTCTCGTCATGGGACGACCGCGCGAGCGACGAGGACGACGGGCTTTGGATCCACTGCGCGGTCAAGACCGATCCCGCCGCCCCGCAGGACATGCGCTTTTTCTCGCGCGACGTCCCCACCCTGCGAGTCCTCGAGTTCGCCCACCGCGGGCCAATCGAGACGATCCACGACACCTACCGGCGTATATTCCAGGAGTACCTGCCCGCGAGCGCTTTTCGCCTCGCCGGCAACATGGAGTTTCAGCGCTACGGCTCAGGCGGCGAGGTAACGGTTTGCCTGCCGATCATCGGCGGGTAGCTACTACTAGTACGCGTCGACTATCGCGCTGAGGATCGAAGGAAAGTACCAGGTCTGCGCCGTGCGGTTATAGAATCCGTAGAGCTCGGTGTACGACACCGGCGAAGGTATTTGGTAGTTTCCGTTATCCCAGAGGATGGTGCTCATCCCGTAGCCCGCGGCCTTTCCGCAGTAATACGAGAACCAGGCGACGCGATCGGATAGGTTATCCTTGTTCGTCGCCCCATACTCGCCGATGATCACGGGTACGCCGCGCGAAACGAAACTCGAGTTGAGCTGACCCATGAACGAGTCGATATCACCCCTATGCGCGCTCGTGAACGTGCGGTCCCCCGGTGACTGCATCGCGAAGACGTAGGGGGTATACGCGTGCACGGAGACGATCAGTTTATCGGAGGCGGCGTCGCTCGGCATATCGAAATGGCTCGAGAATGCGGCCCAGGGCGACGCGACGTAGGGCGTGATCATGACGTAGCGGCTCGCGTTGTTGCTCCCCGTCGCCCGAATCTCGTCGAGGGCGGCTTGCTCGAGGTCGCCGATGACGCGCGCCGCCTCGACGTGCCGCGCGTCGGAGTCGCTCCATCCCCACTCGTTCGCGTACCCGACGAGGCGAGGCTCGTTCAGGAGCTCGAAGATCAGGCGCTCGTCGTAGTTCCGGAAGATCAAGGCGACCTGCTTCCAAACCCGCTTCACGTATTCCGCAGAGCGGGCGGCGTGCGCCTCATCGGGGAAGTAATACTTGACGTCGTTGTCGTGATGGATGTTGATGATGACGTAGAGGCCCTCGGCGATCGCGTAGTCGACCACCTGCTTCACGCGCGCCATCCACTCGGGATCGATCGTGAAGGCCGCGTCGACGTGGTTGTGCCAGCTGATCGGTATCCGCACGGTGGTGATGCCGGCAGTCACAAGCCCATGCATCATGGCTTGCGTCGTCTTCGGCTGACCCCAGGAGGTCTCGGCCTCGAGCCCGGTCTTGCCCGGTACGTCGTGGGCGTCGAGGGTATTGCCCAGGTTCCAACCCGCGTCGAGAAGGCCGACGAAATCGACCGAGCTCCGGGTGAAGTTCGCGGATAGCGGGTCCACCGTGGTTTCCGGATAGGAAGCTGGCGCGGGCGCGGGTAAAGAAACCTCGTCCACCGAGCTTGCGGACGAGGAACAAGCCGCCAGGGGCGCCAGGGCGACCAGGACGGACACGATAAGGACGAAGCCCGCTAACAGGCGAATGCTTCGGTTAGTTTTAATTTGTTTCATCACGCAACATAATACCAGAATGCCAGTAACCCCGCAAGGGACTAGTGTACGGTATACGATATGACCTGCCCCGGAAGAATAACGGGCGAGGTGAACGAGAAAGACGCAGGATCGGGATCGCCCGTCGCGACCGTCAGCGTCCTCGCCTGATTCGGCAACAATCCACGCAGGGACTCCGGCGACGACAGATCCGCGAAGGACGCGAAAATCGGGTAGGTCACCGGAGCCGAGCCCACGTTCCGCACTCGCACCGAGGTTATCCCATCAAGAACGCGGACCTCCTCAACCTCAAGGGCATACCCAAGGGATCGTCCCGCGCTGGCAACGGCCGCCGGGGTTTGGTAGTCGGTTTGCCCATCTCCGATGACGAACGAGAGGGCGCACCGCCGCGCCGCCGCGGCGAGCGAAAGGCCATGAGGACCATTCGCGTCTAGGGCATGTTGCTGATCGTAGGAGGTGTAATAGCTAAACTCCCCGCCGTTGCACGTAACCGGCACGACCCGCGCGAAGGCATCCCAATTCTCGCGATTCTCCGAGTCCCAGGATTCTTGGAGCAGGGAATCATCGAAGAGACCG
>JAKPSR010000034.1 GCA_029571425.1 Spirochaetota bacterium
ACTCCTTGACGATCTTGAGCTCGCTCGTGTAGTAGTCGAACTGGGTCTGCACGTAGGTAAAGCCGTTGATGCGGCTGATGATCTGCGCGGCGTCCTTACCGAGACCGTTGAGGCACACCTTGAGCGGGGTCTTGCGGGCGCGGTTGGCGCTCCGCGCGATGCCGATCGCGCCCTCGGCGGCGGCGAAGGACTCGTGGCCGGCGAGGAAGCAGAAGCACTTCGTCTCGTCGGAGAGGAGCATCGCCGCGAGGTTTCCGTGACCGAGGCCGACCTTGCGGTCGTCCGCGACGGAGCCGGGGATGCAGAACGCCTGGAGGCCCTCGCCGAGGGTCTTCGCGACGGAGACCGCGTCCTTCTCGCCCTTCTTGATCGCGATCGCGGCGCCCACGATGTAGGCCCACTTCGCGTTCTCGAAGCAGATGGGCTGAATGCCCGCGACGAGCGCGCCGACGTCGACGCCCTTATCGTCGCACACCTTCTTCGCGTCCTCGATCGAGTTGATTCCATACTTCTTCAGCAGGGGAAGAATCTGGTTTACTCTGCGCTCGTAGCTTTCAAACAATGCCATAGTTTCCTCCCTTCCTTACTCGTGCCTGGGGTCAAGCTGCTTCGCGGCTTCCGCGAAACGACCGTAGGTACCCTTCGCCTTCGCGAGCGCCTCGTTGGCGTCCGTGCCCTTCTTGATCGCGTCCATGAACTTTCCAAGGCTGACGAACTCGTAGCCGATGATCGCGCCTTCCTTGTCCACGCCAACGCGGGTAACGTAGCCCTCGGCCATCTCGAGGTAGCGCGGGCCCTTCTTGAGGGTGGCGTACATCGTGCCGACCTGGCTGCGGAGACCCTTGCCGAGATCCTCGAGTCCGGCCCCGATCGGGAGACCGCCCTCGGAGAAGGCGGACTGGCTGCGACCGTAAATAATCTGGAGGAAGAGCTCGCGCATCGCGGTGTTGATCGCGTCGCACACGAGGTCGGTGTTCATCGCCTCGATAATGGTCTTGCCGATCAGGATCTCGGCGGCCATCGCGGCGGAGTGGGTCATGCCCGAGCAGCCGATCGTCTCGACGAGGGCTTCCTGGATGATCCCTTCCTTAATGTTAAGGCTGAGCTTGCACGCGCCCTGCTGGGGGGCGCACCAACCCACGCCGTGGGTAAACCCGGAAATGTCCTTGACTTCCTTCGCCTGGACCCACTTTCCCTCTTCCGGGATCGGGGCGGGGCCATGGTAGGCCGCCTTGGCGAGAGGACACATGTGTTCCACTTCAGTGGTATAAATCATGCTTTTCTCCTTAACGCTAATTTGAAAACCAGTGTTGGTCGTTCAGTTTTATGACGAATTGTATAAAAAAAAGGAGATAAAATCTAGGGGTGCGCCGGCGCGATCCCTTACCTGGCGTACCCGACGGAAAGGGCCGGGGCGAGCCCGCCAGCGACGAAGCCTTTATAGAAGGTCATCTCGTAGTCGACGGCGAGCTCGGCGAAGACATGCTTGAAGACGCGGTACTGCGCGCCGAGGCCGAGGTAACAGGTGACGTCGAACGACCCCTCATCCCGCACTTCCGTTCCATCGTACGAATAGGTAACGGAGGTCGCGGCAAGGCCGCCGCCCGCGCGGGCGATCCAGCAAAGGCGCTCGCCGAGCATGCGCTTATACGCAAGCCCTAAGTCGGCTTGGAATACCGTCGCGTCCATGCCGACGAGCGAGTCCCCTCCCGTCATAGAGCGGCCGGCGAGCCGGAGCTCGGCGCCGAAACGCCAGCTCGGCCTTCTAACGAACATCGCGCCAGCGCGTACCATGCCTCCCGCAGGGTAGAACACGTCCGACCACATATCGGTGAACCAAGGGTCGAGGAGTGCCACGAAGGGCATGTACCCAGCGGAGACGTAGAATTCGTAAGGATACTCGTAGGAGACGCGGAGGCGCTCGGTCGAGAGCGCGAAGAGACCCGACTTGTTTACCACCTTAACCTGATACGTCCCGGCGGCGAGGACGTCGGGGGAAAATGCGACGGTGATCCGCCCCGGGGACGACTCCTGGATATCCCCCGCGACCTCGTCCGATCCAGTGCCGACGAGAAATACCGCGACGCCTTCGTCGAATCGGGCCCCGCCGATCAAAAGGTTAAAATCGCCCTTCTCGAAGAAAAACTGGTTCGGGGTCATCCATTCTATCTGGGGATCGATTGCCTTCTTGACGGTGAAGCTTACCCATTCGCCCTCGACCTCGCGTTTGCCTAGGAGGTTCACGACCGCGACGCGATAACGGTACTCGCCGGCGGGAAGGGAAACCTCGAGCCTCGGGCGATCCGTCGACTCGGATAGGACGTTCTTTCCCTTCTTGTTCTGAACCTCGACCTCGTATGAGCGGGCGTTCTCGTCGCCCTGCCATGAGAGAACCTGCGTAAAGACGTGCTCGCCGTTTTTGTCGACGGTGTAGTACCAATCGTCGGTACCGGCGGCGGCGCGAGGGTTACCCTCCTCGGAGCGCGCGAACTGCGGCGCGAGCGCGATGAAGGAGACGAGGACGAGGGCGCGCAGGGCGCGAGATGAGGCGAAATCAACGACCATAGTACTCGACATCCTTTCGCTGGGCTGGCGCGCGAATCGCGGGCAAATCGATGGTGAATCCGCGGACGAGGGGCACGCCGTCTTGATCGGCGATCCCTTCCTCGTCCACGTGCTTGGCGGAAACCTCCCACACGAAGGAGCCGCGATCAAGTATCGAAAAATCGGTAAGGACGGCCTCGGTCGCGACGAGATCGTCGGCGGTGAAGACCACCGCGCCCGTCTTCGCGGCGCGGACGCGGAAGGTATAGTGGGTCGCGCCGGGCACGGCGGACCAGGCGAATCGGAGCTCACGCGCCTTCAGCTCATCGGGGCCGACGATCGCCTTATCACCCGGCGTCGCGTCCTTCGGCGCGGGAAGCTTCGGCACGGAGAGGACGACGAAGGTTTGCGGCGAGCCGCTCGAGAGGTCGAACTCGCCCGAGGAAGCGCGAACGTCCCAACTGTACGTACCCTCGGGCAGGGACGGCAGGGTAACGGACGAGACGCCGCTCCTCCACGCGAGCGGGACCGGCCACGGGGCGCCGTTCCGCCGGAGCCTGACGGTAAGCTTCTCAGGCGCGTCGCCGATGCGCCAACGGAGTGTCACGCCCTTCTTCCGCGCGTCGAGGCCGGCGATGCGCGTACCCTTCGCCGGCGAGACGAGGGAAACGGGGCGAACTTTCTTGAGGGTGAAGGCCGACTCCTCGCGGTAGCCGATGACGCGCGTCGAGCTCGGGCTATCGAGCCCGAAGGCTTGGGTAACGACGCGATACCGCCCGTCGGGGAACTTTCCGAGGGGAACGGATTCCGCGGTCCCCGTCGCGGCCGGAATATCGAACACGGGATCGGGATCGCCATTCTCGTCCGGCGTTATCGACACGTGATAGTAATCGGCTCCGGCGACTCCATCCCAACGGAACGGGCGCGAGTCGCCCGCGCGGATGGTTACGGTCGAGCCGGGGGCCGGATCGGCCATGCGCGGCGCGTCGAGCGGCGGCACGACCCGGATCTCGCGCGCGGGCGTTTCCAAAAGCGTCGAGCCGTCCTCCTTCGTCATGCGCACGCGCCAGTAGTACGCGCCAGGCTTCCATGCCTGCCCCTGCGCGGAGAACGTAGACGAGGGGATCGACGCCACGATGTCCGTAAAGTTCGCGTCGCGCGCGAGCTCGAAAACGGTACGGTCCGCGAAGGTCCCCTTCCAGAGGAAGCGGAATCCCGTCAAAAGGGAATCTGCGACGGCATAGCCGTCGGGCGGGAACGACGCGGCGAGGGCGAAGCGGCCGTCGACGAGGTTGAGCGGACGCGGCGCGAACGCCGGCGAGGCGTTTCCCTCGCGGTCGAGCCAAATCGCCGTCCAATAGTACTTGCCGGCGGAC
>JAKPSR010000062.1 GCA_029571425.1 Spirochaetota bacterium
TCGTCGCGGCCTTCGTCGCCGAGATGGGGCGTATCGGGATGTATCGTGCCGCGATCGAGTCACTTCCCGAGTCCTATCGGCACGGGACCTCGCGCGGGTACCTTACCTCTCCTTTCCTCAACGACCTTGAGCGCACCTTCCCTCTCCTCGTCCAGAAGGAACGCCAGGATCGCTCCCTGATTTCCCGTCAGCTCTCCGAGGGTAACCCCGCCTGCCTCGAGTACCCATCCCTGATCCCCTACCTCTACGACAGGGGGAGCGAGATACTCGCGCGCGACGTGCTCCGTCTCGCCGCCTCGCTCGACCTTACTGCCGTGTCGGCACGCCAGGCGGCGGGCATCCTTGAGGCGATGATGGACATGGACGGGTACCCGACGGGGCAGGAGAACACGCTGCGCGTCCTCGCGGACGCCTGCGAGCGGCGCATCAAGAACGCCCTTGTCCGCGTCGGTGACGACTTGTTCCTGTCGGACGACGGGAAGACGATCGACACCGAGGCGACCTTCCGCGTCGCCTCGATACTGATCCGGTATGGCTCGAATCCATCCCTCGCCGCGTGGAAGGCCGCCGGCCACCTGCTCGCGGGTTCCCTGCTTCCCTTCGCGGGGGAGCGCGCTTCCCTGCCGGCCCAGTTCGCTTTCGCCGAGGGCGGCGACGGGGCTTCCCGCGGCGGCGTCGTCGCCCGCGCGGACCGCATCCTCGACGCGGCGACCCTCTATCCCCTCGTGGTGACGGGCAACACCTATTATCCGCGCGCGGAGTCTTTCGCGCGCGAGGCGGGCGCGGGGGTGTGGGCGTGGACGAGCGCCGTCTCCGCGAAGGTGTCGCGGCCCAATCCCGATACCCTGAGGATCAGCGCGCGCTTCCCCATCGGGGAGACGCACTACATGATCGTGCGCGGGATCAAGCCGTTCTCGCGGATAGAGATCTATGGGATGGATTTCCGGACCGATCCTCGGTTCGAGAGCTATAACTCCTCGGGGTACGTGTACGACGAGGAATCGGAGACGCTCCTTCTTAAGATGCGGCATAAGGCCGAGGTCGAGGAGGTCGTGCTTCACCTCGGCGGCGAGGAATCGCCCGCGGAGACCGGAACGGGCGCGGCCGCTCCCGCGAGCGAGCCTAGCGCGGCGGAATAGGTTACGAGGGCCCGCCCGACTCCATGATCTGGTCGAGTTCCTCGTCGCTGTCGCAGACGAGGCTCGCGGCGAAGTAGAGGGCCACCGCGGTTTCCGTGGTCAGCGCCCCCATCGGCACCGCGCCCTCGCGCCACATCCGGCGCGCGGTCGAGTAGCCCGATAGGTCGACGACCCCTTCCTGCTGCGAGGTGCAGTAGAATCGGCAGCCCCGCTTCCGTCCCTGCGTCAGCAGGCGCTTCAGCGAGTAGGGCCCTTCCTTCATGTTTCCGGTACCCTTCTCGTACAGCTCAAGGATGAAGGTCGACACCCCCTCGTCGACGAGGGAGAGGAGTCGGTCCGCGCGCAACCCGGGGAACACGCGGCAGAGAAAAAGCCGATCGGCCGCCTCGGAGAGGACGCGGGTCATTACGTAGCGGTCGGTCTCGAGCGCCCCCGCGAGGAAGCCCGAACCGGTGAAGATCGGCTCGCCCATGTTCCAGTTGGTAAAGCCCGCCGGCGACGATCGGACGAACTTGAGGTTGACAGGCGAGAGGACGCGGTCGCCGAAGACGACGTATACCCCGCCTGACTTCTCGCGCGCGAGCCGAACCGCGCGGTTGAGGTTCGATCGCGCCTCGTCGCCCGCCGAGGGCGGCGAGGTGGACGCGGTAAGCACGATCGGGACCCCGGAATCCGCGAAGAGCCAGTAGAGAAGGGGCGCGGTGTACGCGAGCGTGTCGGTGCCGTGCGCGACGACGATGCCGTTCGCGGTGCCCGAGGCGACGCGCGCGGCCACCGCGTGCACGAGCGCGGCCCAGTCGGCCGGCTGAATTTCCTCGCTGAGGAGGCTGCCGACGGGCACGTCCTCGAAGCTGACGCTTCCGCCCGCCTCCGCTGGGTC